>JAFEEZ010000054.1 GCA_018240825.1 Pseudomonadota bacterium
CGCGGTGCCCGGGGCAGTGCTCAATGCATGGGCGCGCATTCGCAAGAACCTCCGCGAATCGGCCGGCGCGCGTCTTTTCGAGCAGTGGCTCAAGCCGATCGAGCTTGGCGACAGCGGTGACGCGGCCACTGTTCGTTTGACCTTGCCGTCGGCGTTCACCGCGAATTGGGTCCGCAACCATTACGCCGACAGACTGCTCCAGGAATTTCGCTACGCGGTGCCGGCGATCCGCACAGTGTCGATCGAGGTCCGTTCGACGAACGCCCCGGTGTGCGCCGTGGTCGTCGAGGAAAAAGCGGAGCCCGCCAGGTTCGTGGCGCCGGCCGATCGCCCCCCGCTCGACGCGCGGTTGACCTTCGACCGCTTTGTCGTCGATCCCTCGAACCGTGTTGCGTTCAACGCCGCGCGCGCCCTGGCCGAGCCGGGCGTGCCCCGGTTCAGCCCATTGTTCCTCCATTCGGGCACCGGACTGGGCAAGACGCACCTGATGCACGCGATCGGTCACGCCTATCTGGCGGCGGTTCCCGATGCGCGCGTGATCCTGATGTCGGCCGAACGCTTCATGTTCGAATTCGTCGCGGCGATCCGCGCGAACGATACGCACAGCTTCAAGAACCGGCTGCGGTCGTCCGATCTGCTGATGATCGACGACCTGCACTTCATCTCGGGCAAGAAGCCGACGCAGGACGAATTCTTCCACACGATCAACGAGCTGACGGCGGCAGGCAAGCGGCTGGTCATCACCGCTGACCGTCACCCGCATGGGCTCGACGACGTCGAGGCGCGGATCGTGTCGCGGCTGTCGATGGGGCTGGTCGCCGATATCAAGACGCCGAACGCCGATCTGCGCCGCGCGCTGCTCGATCACCGGCTGGGCGAATTGCCCGACGTCCATGTGCCGAACGATGTACTCGACCTGCTTGCGTTCAAGATTACCGGTTCGCTGCGCGAGGTCGAAGGCGCTCTCAACCGCCTCGTCGCCTATGCGCAGCTGACGGGGGAGGCGATCGATCTCGATTTCGCACAGGCGACGCTCGGCGACGTGCTGCGCGGCGGGACCAAGCGGATCACGATCGACGAGATCCAGCGCGCGGTCTCGGCGCATTACGACCTCAAGCCGGTCGACCTCGTCTCCGCGCGCCGCGCCGTCGTGGTCGCGCGCCCGCGCCAGATCGCGATGTACCTCGCTAAGCGCTTGACGACGCGATCGCTTCCGGAAATCGGCCGCAAGTTCGGCGGACGCGATCACTCGACGGTGATCCACGCCGTGCGGCGAATCGAGGAACTGCGCGGGTCCGACCACGAGATCGACGGCGCGGTGAAGGCGCTGATCCGGCAGTTGGAAGGGTAGGTGCGGGCGGCCGGCGATTTGCATCAGCAAATCGCGGACTCGCCACGGCGGGCAGCGGGCGAGCGTAGCTCGTCCGTCTGACGGCGTGGCGCGTTGCTGCAAATTGTGCTCCGGCGCAGCCCGGAGCGCTGGCAACCAGCGAACAGCTTGCCGCCAGCGCTCCGGCCTGCGCCGGAGCACAACGGGATCAGACCTGCAACCCGATCGCCTGTTGCGCCGCGCGCAGGATCGGAACGGCGAGCGCCCGCGCTTTCTCCGCCCCATGCTCCAGGGCCCTAGCCACCGCCGCGCGATCGTCGAGGAGCGTCGTCAGCCGCTCGCGGATCGGGCCGAGCTTCGCCACCGCCAGATCGGCCAGCGCCGGTTTGAACTGCCCGAACCCCCGACCGCCGAACTGGGCGACTACGTCGCCCGGCGTCACATTCGACAGCGCCGCGTAGATCGTCACCAGATTCTTCGCCTCGGGACGGCCTTCCAGCCCCGCGACGTCGCCCGGCAGCACGTCGGCATCGGACTTCGCCTTCTTGATCTTCGCCATGATTGTGTCGTCCGAATCGATCAGGTTGATCCGCGACGCGTCCGACGGGTCGGACTTGGACATCTTCGCCCCGCCGTCGCGCAACGACATGATCCGCGGCGCCGCTTTCGACACAAATGGCTCAGGCAGCGTGAACAGCTCGGTCCCGAAGTCGAGGTTGAACTTGGCCGCGATGTCGCGCGCGAGCTCGAGATGTTGCTTCTGGTCCTCGCCCACGGGCACATGCGTCGCCTGGTAGAGCAGCACGTCGGCGGCCTGGAGCACCGGATAATCGAACAAGGCGACGCTCGACCCTTCGCGGTTCTTGCCGGCCTTGTCCTTCCACTGCGTCATGCGGTTGAGCCAACCCATCCGCGCGGTGCCGTTCAAGAGCCAAGTCAGTTCCGAATGCGCGGGCACGCGAGTCTGATTGAACAGGACCGAGCGATCGGGGTCGATCCCGCACGCGAGCAGCGTGGCGGCCATCTCGACCGTCGCGTTCGCCAGCTCGCTTGGCACCACTGGTAGTGAAATCGCGTGCAGGTCGGCAAGGAAGAACAGGCACACGTCGTCCTCGCCCATCGCGTCCTGCATCGCGACCCATTGCTTGATCGCGCCCAGGTAATTGCCGAGGTGAAGGTTGCCGGTGGGCTGGATGCCGGAGACGACGCGCATGATGGTCCTTAAAGTTGTTCTTGCCCGGTAGGCTTGCCGGGGCGCCGACGGCCGAGCAATGCCTTCAGGTCGCTCAGCCGATACGCGCCGGTGACGAAACACGCCAGCGCATAGACCGCTCCGCCGCCCGCGACGAACACGCCGAGCGCGAGCCCGCGACGCACGATGCTGCCGGTGAGATACGGATCGACGCGCGGCCCCAAAAACCACAACGCCACCCCCATCAGGATCGCCGCGATCAGCAGCCGCGGCAAGCGGCGGCGCAGGCGCCGGTCGGTGGTGAAATGCCCGCGCTTGCGCAGCGTCCAGTAGAGCATCGCGACATTGACGCTCGACGAGATCGCGGTGGCGAGCGGCGGCCCGATATGGTGGATCAACGGGATGAGGATCAGATTGCCGGCCAGGTTCACGCCGACCGAGATCATCGCGTAACGGACCGGCGTCCTGGTGTCCTCGCGCGCGTAGAAGCCCGGCGTCAGCACCTTGACCAGCACGTAGGACGGCAGACCGACCGAGAACCCCGCGAGCGCCCAGGCGCAGGCGGTGGTCGCTTGGGCGGTGAACGCTCCGTGCTGGAACAGGCCACGGATGATCGGTTCCGCCCCGACGATGAACGCAACCGTGGCGGGTAGGGTCAGGAACAGCGCGAGTTCGATTCCGCGATTCTGCGTGTCCATCGCCTCGGCATCCTTGCCCGTCGACAGCAAGCGCGAGACCGTCGGCAGCAGGATCGTGCCAAGCCCGATGCCGATCATGCCGAGCGGCAGCTGGTTGAGCCGGTCGGCGTAATAGATGTACGAGATCGACCCTTCGTCGAGCATCCCTCCGGCCAGCGCGGTCGATATCGCCAGGTTCACCTGTACGGCCCCTGCGCCCATCGCGGCGGGAAGGATCA
>JAFEEZ010000055.1 GCA_018240825.1 Pseudomonadota bacterium
GGCAATGCCGAGCAGATGGCGCGCATCGGCGTGGATGCGGCGTCGCTTCATGTATCGGCCGAACGTCAACGCGGCATGGGCGCAGGCGCGATGTTCGTGGCGATCGACGGCCGCCTCGGCGCGCTGCTCGTCGTCGCCGACCCGGTGAAGGCTTCCGCCGGCTCCGCGATAGCCGCCCTGCGCGAGGAAGGCCTGCGGATCGTCATGCTCACCGGTGACGCCGAGGCGACCGCGAAGGCGGTGGCCGTCTCGATCGGCGGCATCGACGAGGTCCACGCTGGCCTGCGCCCCGAAGACAAGGCGCGCATCGTCACCCATCTGCGCGCGAAGGGTGCCGTGGTCGCCATGGCGGGCGATGGCATCAATGACGCCCCGGCGCTGGCCGCCGCCGACGTCGGCGTCGCGATGGGCACGGGGACCGATGTCGCCATCGAGAGCGCTGGCGTGACGCTCACCAAGGGCGATCTCGCGGCGATGGTGCGCGCGCGCCGGCTGGCGAAGGCGACGATGCGCAACATCCGCCAGAACCTGTTCTTCTCGTTTCTGTTCAACGGAATCGGTGTGCCGGTCGCCGCAGGCGTGCTGTATCCGGTCGCCGGCATCCTGCTTTCGCCGATGATCGCCGGCGCGGCGATGGCGCTTTCGAGCTTCACCGTGGTGACGAACGCACTGCGGCTGAACGCGACGCGGCTCTGACCTAGAGCGCGGCGCGGCTGACCGTTTCCGGTGCCTCCCCCACGGCCGGTGCGCCGGGTCGCGGTCCGGCCCGATCGAACCATCCTGGACCTGCCCCCTTGACTCGTAGCGGTGATCGGCGACGATCCGGCCATCGGGGGATTTCATGCCTAAGGTCATATACCTGACCGGCGCACCTGCGTCGGGAAAGAGTTCGACGACGAGGATGCTAGCCAACCGTCTGCCCGGGCTTCAGGTCTGGGAATATGGCGCGCGCCTGACCGAGCACGTCCGCGCGCGCGCCAAGGGGGTGGCCAGCCAAGACGAGTTGCGGACGCGCTCTGCCGGGATCGTCACGCCGCAGGACGTGGACGAGGTCGATGACGCCCTCATCGCGTTCGTCGGCGAGCACCGCGGCCGCAGCGACGTCCTGATCGACAGCCATCCGGTGACCAAGGAGGAATACGGATACCGCATCACGCCGTTCTCGCTCGCGCGCTTCGCCCAGCTGGCCCCGGACGAGATCTGGATACTCTACGCCGACCCCGAGGAGACGCGGCGGCGCATCGCGGCCGACCCGGGCGGGCGGCCCATGGTGACCGTGGAGGAGGCCAGGATGCACACCACGCTCCAGTCCTCGGTGGCCGCGACCTACGGCATGTCGCTGGGCCGGCCGGTCTACCTCTTCGACACAGCGGCGGAACGCGACGTGCTGGTCGACCGCCTAGCGGCGAGGCTAGCATGACAGGTGTGCTGGGATGGATCGGCGGCATGGTCCGCGGCGGTGGTCAGCAGCCGGAACAGGTGGCTCCTCCGGCGCCGCAGGAGCGGCGGCGCGTCGATCTCCGCAAGGCCATCAACGCGGTGTCCGACGTCGGGCAGAGCCGGCCGCGTCCGCTTCGGGTGTTCGGTCAGATCCACATGAAGGCGGGCGACATGGTGCTGCGGAGCGAGATGATCGCCGACTGGGCGGATGGCAAGCGCCTCGCCTTCATCGGCGACGGCGACGCGATCAGCGTGTGCGTCGCCTATCTGCGCGCCCGCGAAGTGCTGAACTTCGGCCCCTCGCACATAACGGTCTTCGACTTCGACGAGCGCACCGTCGAGGCGGTCATGAACTTCGCCGACCGCGAGCGCATCTCGAACCTGGACGCGCGGCTATACAATGTGCTTGACGCGATGGAGCCGGGCGAGCTGTTCGACTGCTTCTACACCAACCCGCCCTGGGGTGCGTCGAACAACGGCGAGAGCGTGAACGTGTTCGTCGAGCGTGGGATGGAGGCGACCGGCCACGCAGGAGAGGGCGTGGTCGTGATCGCCGACGACGACGATCTCGACTGGCCCAAACAGGTACTTGCCAGCGTGCAGGGGTTCGCGGCGCGCCAAGGCTTCTACGTGTCGCGCATGCAGCGCAAGCTGCACGAATACCATCTCGACGACGCGCCCGAGCTGAAGTCGTGCAACCTCTACCCCGCCGCGCTGCCTGGCAACCCGCCGCGCGCTTCAAGCGTCGCGATCACCGACCCGGCCCGCCTGGAACACTTCTACGGTCTGTCGCAGGAGCCGCGGGTCCGCTACGTAAGGGCCCGCAAGCGGCTCGATTACGGTGTCGCGCACGAGGACGAATACGAATTGGAGTTGCTGGACAGTGGCCGTGAATGACATCGTTAAGCCCGGCGCAGGGCTGCTTTTCATGAAGATCGGGACGCATGCCCGCGAGGACCTGGCCGCGATCATCGCGCGAAAGACCGAGGAGATCCGGCAGACCGGGTTCGGCATGTGGGGCTATGGCGGCAACACCTGCCATCCGTCCTCGATGGTGCAGCCGTTCGCCAAGTCCTTCGCCTCGCGCGACCGCACCATCCACCTGTGCATGGAGCAGATGGAGTCGAACCATTTCGCCGAACCGCTGTGCGCCGCCGAGTATTCGCCCGACGGCGTGACGTGGAAGGAGATACCGGAAACGATCCAGGTCAGGGGGTCGCGCTACGCGCTGGTCATCGATCGGCTGCACGAGGAACGCTTCATGCTGCCGCTCGATCAGACGCGGGTGCCGGTCGGACCGAGCACCGGCCGGCTGGGCAGCCGCTACATCAAGGGCCGGGTCGACAAGGCCTGCCTCGAGGTGCTCGACGCTCCGGAGCTGACCAACGACGTCGATCCGCGCGAGATCGAGATCAACCTGGTCGCGACGCTACAGGCCCCATATGCGGTGTTTCTTCGGGGCCAGCGCTGACCGCCCGGATGGCCTCGCCGGCGTAGAGGCGATCGAACGAGGCCGAGCCTAGCCGGCTCGGCAACAGGGATCGGCGCCCGAGATGCGCGATTCCTGTATCGGTGGACATGGCACCGTTCCGAAGGAGCAGTAGACGCAGCAGTCGCCCGCGTTCGGGCGGAGCACCGCTGCGCAACCCTTGCAGTCGTAGAAGAACTGGCAGGCGTTGGTCGGCATCGTCTCGGTCTCGACATGTCCGC
This sequence comes from Pseudomonadota bacterium, assembly GCA_018240825.1. Lineage (GTDB taxonomy): Bacteria > Pseudomonadota > Alphaproteobacteria > Sphingomonadales > Sphingomonadaceae > Sphingomonas. The sequence goes on from JAFEEZ010000055.1 coordinate 3,151, forward strand.
AATTCGGGCAGGTCAGGGTGGATTGGGGTATCATGGTTTGCCCTTCGTCGGCGGTCGGTCACCCATCGCACCGATGGGCCGCGCGGCACCGTGGTTCAGGTCAGAGGCTTCGCCGGGAATCCGACGTTGGTCGACGCTGCCGCGATAGTGGAAGGGTTAGCCCTGGTCGGATCGTAAGTGACCGTGGCTGTCTTCGCAGCGAAATCGACGGTGACCGTCTTGACGCCCGCGACGCGGCTCATCGCGGTCTTCACGGTGATCGGGCAGGTCGCGCAGGTCATATTGCCCACCGCGAACGTCCGGGTAACCTCCCGCGCGGGCGCGCTCGCGGTCGCTGGTGCGAGCGTGAGCGCGGCGACGCTGGCGGATGTCGCCAACAGGACGGCGAAGACGAGCGTGCGGTTCTTCATTTGCTGTTCCTAGTAGAAGAGGGGTGCCCACCACGACATCGTCATCGCGGCGAGGACGAGGGCGGTCGCCGTCCACAGCGCCGTCTTGGTGAACATCGCCGAGCTTGGCCGTGCGCATTGGCTTCCCGGCAGGCACGCGGGTCGGCGGCGTAGATACACGTGCCAGAAGCCGCCGGCGAGGCAGGCAAGCGTGATCGCGACGAAGAGGGGATTGTATGGTGCGAGCGCCGATAGGTTGCCGATCCAGGCGCCCGACACCCCGAGCGTGACGAGGACGAGCGGCACGATGCAGCACGACGAGGCCAGCAGCGCTCCGACGATCCCGCCGGCCGCTAGCCACCACCCGCCGTCGGCGGGCGTCTTCCTGGTCGATGCCGCGTCCATCAGTTCCATACTCGCTTAGCCTCCGACGATGATATAGTTCCTGTAGCTGCTACAGGTTCAAGAGGTTTTTTCATGGGTTTCGTCGCCACCGACCAGGCA
>JAFEEZ010000056.1 GCA_018240825.1 Pseudomonadota bacterium
GGCATGGAGTATTACGACAAGCGCGTCACCGGGACGAGCGGAACGGGCAATGACCTCAACTATCACAATGCCCGCTTCCTCGCCGAATGCGCGGCGGCGAAGGCGCGCAACATCAAAGTGTTCGTGATCGGCTTTGGTCAGACGCTGACCACGCAGCTGACCCAGTGCGCGTCGCCCGGCAAGGCCTATTACGCCAGCGACAATGCGGCGCTCAACGCGGCGTTCCAGGATATCGCCAAGCAGGTCGCGCTGCTTCGGATTTCGCAGTGATGCGCCGCGCTCGCTGCTTGTGGCGCGACAGGCGCGGTGCGACGATCGTCGAGTTCGCGATCGTCTCCCCGGTCATGATCCTGATGATGATGGGCTTGGGCGACCTGGGTTACCAGGTCTATGCCCAGTCTATCCTCAACGGCGCGATGCAAAAAGCCGGGCGCGATTCGTCGATCCAGGGCGGCGCGAATATTACCGCGACGCTTGACGCCAAGGTCGCCGCGATGGTCAAGAATATCGCGAGCAACGCGACGATCGCCTTCACGCGCAAGAACTACGACTCGTTCAGCGTGATCAAGCCCGAACCATTCGTCGATACGAACGGCAACGGCGTGCGTAATCCGGGCGAATGCTACACCGACATTAACGGCAACAATCAATGGGACGCCGATCCGGGAATGAACGGTCAGGGGGGGGCCAACGACGTCACGGTCTATACCGCGACCGTCACCTATCCCCATCTGTTCCCGGTCGCCAGCCTGTTCGGCTGGCCGTCGACGCAGACGATCACCGCGTCGACCCTGCTCAAGAATCAACCATACGCGTCCCAGACGACGGTGACGCCCGCTACGGTGTGCACATGATGACGACTGTCCGCTCCACGCTCTCAAGCCTGGTCCGCACCAGGCGACGCCTCGCGCGCGACACCAGCGGCCTTGCGCTGCTCGAATTCGCTTTTTCCGCCCCGTTGGTCCTGATGATCGGCCTGTACGGTATCGAGACCGCCAATCAGGCGCTGATCAACCTGAAGGTCAGCCAGATCGCGCTCAACCTGGCCGACAACGCGTCGCGCGTGGGGTTGATCAGCAACGCGAACATCGAACAATTGCGCGAAATCGACCTCAACGACGTGCTTCAGGCCGCGCGCAATCAGGGCGCGAGCATCGATCTGGCCGCGCGCGGCCGCATCACCATGTCGAGCCTGGAAAAGGATTCCGGCGGCACACAGCGCATCCATTGGCAGCGCTGCATCGGCATGAAATCGGGCGTCAACTACGATTCGAGCTATGGTACCACGACGGTAACGTCAGGCACCGACACGACGTCGGGAAATGCCGGAACCCTGGCGCCAGGCGGCATGGGCGACCCGCCCGACAGAGTGCAGGCGCCGACCAATGGCGGCGTGATCTTCGTCGAGATCAACTACGACTATAAACCGATCGTCGGGCAATGGTTGTTCGGCGCCGCGCGCATCCACTACATCGCGTCGTTCGTCGTCCGCGACAATCGCGACTTCGCGCAGATCTACAATCCCGCGCCAGCTGCGGCGCGCGCGACTTGCGACTTGTACACGACCTGATTTGAAAGCAAAAAAGCCGTGCCCGGCGATCGGACACGGCTTTCCTTCCCGGTAACGTTCTGTCGATCAGTAGCGGTAATGATCGGGCTTGAACGGCCCCTCGACCGGCACGCCAATATAGTCCGCCTGCTTCTGGCTCAGCTTGGTCAGCTTCACGCCCAGCTTTTCGAGGTGCAGCTCGGCGACCTTCTCGTCGAGGTGCTTCGGCAGCACGTACACGTCGTTCTTGTACTGGTCCGACTTGGTCCACAGCTCGATCTGCGCCAGCGTCTGGTTGGTGAAGCTGGCCGACATCACGAACGACGGATGGCCCGTGGCATTGCCCAGGTTCACCAGGCGGCCGCGCGACAGGATGATGATCTGCTTGCCGTCGGGGAACTCGACCAGGTCGACCTGCGGCTTCACCTCGGTCCACTTATAGTTCGACAGAGCGGCGATCTGGATCTCCGAGTCGAAGTGGCCGATGTTGCAGACGATCGCCATGTTCTTCATCGCCTTCATGTGCTCGGCGGTGATGACGTCGGCATTGCCGGTGGCGGTGCAGAAGATGTCGGCGCGCGTGACCGCTTCTTCCATCGTCACGACCTCGAAGCCTTCCATCGCCGCCTGCAGCGCGCAGATCGGATCGACTTCGGTCACCATCACCCGCGCGCCGCCGTTGCGGAGCGACTGCGCCGAGCCCTTGCCCACGTCGCCGAAGCCCGCGACGCACGCGACCTTGCCGGCCAGCATCACGTCGGTGCCGCGGCGGATCGCGTCGACCAGCGATTCCTTGCAACCATACAGGTTGTCGAACTTCGACTTGGTGACGCTGTCGTTGACGTTGATCGCCGGGAACGGCAGCTCGCCCTTCTTGGCGATCGCATACAGGCGGTGCACGCCGGTGGTGGTCTCTTCGCTAACACCCTTGATGTTCTTGACCGTCTCGGTGAGGTAGCCGGGCTTGCGCTTGATGAATTCCTTCACCGCGCGCTGCATCTCGACCTCTTCCTCGTTCTCCGGCTCGGCGAACGACTGCCCGGCCTCGAGCTTGGCGCCCCACAGCGCGAACATCGTCGCGTCGCCGCCATCGTCGAGGATCATGTTGCAGGTCTCGTCACCCCAATCGAAGATCGAGCCGACATAGTCCCAATATTCGGCCAGGCTCTCGCCCTTGACCGCGAACACCGGCACCCCCGACGCGGCGATCGCGGCGGCGGCATGGTCTTGCGTCGAAAAGATGTTGCACGTCGCCCAGCGGACTTGCGCGCCGAGCGCGGTCAGCGTCTCGATCAGCACCGCAGTCTGGATCGTCATGTGCAGCGAACCGGTGATCCGCGCGCCCTTCAGCGGCTGCGACGCGCCGAACTCCTGGCGGAGCGCCATCAGGCCGGGCATTTCGGTCTCGGCGATGTTGATTTCCGCCCGGCCGAAATCGGCGAGGGTGATGTCCTTCACGACATAATCGTTGCGATCGAGCACGGTGGCCACGTCAAAAATCTCCGGGAATCGGGGTTGATGCGCGCTCACCTACTCGCCCGCCGGGGCGATTGCAACCGAGATATAAAGATTTCTTTATATGATCGTCCGAGCGACATTTTTCGGCGATTACGTATTTGACAAACCCGGCTTGGGATCGGGGTCGTTTTCCGCAAGCTCGGCTTCAACCTCGTCCATGATTTTTCGGGCTTCACCGTATGACCCGCGCATGGCGAGCGCTTCGAACTTCTCTGAGCCGGTGAGGCCATTATAACCATCTGGACGGTCGGCGCGCTCTGATCCGCGCAGCCAATCGGCGATGCGAGCGAGTATCGTCATTCCGGTTTCTCGACCGGCTTATGCTTCACGATCTTACGCAGCCTGTCATCGAACCGGGCTTCGTCGTCGTCCGTCTCAAGGTCGCGCGCGGCTTCCTTGAACTTGTCGAGCTGGGTTTTGGGCTTGCTCACTGCGCACCTCGAAGTGTGAAATAGGA
>JAFEEZ010000057.1 GCA_018240825.1 Pseudomonadota bacterium
ATCGCTTCACGGATGCGGTGCGACAGAAACCACGCGCTGTTGTATTGCACCTCAAGGATGCGGCTTAGCTGGTGCGAGCTGATGCCCTTCTTGCTCGACATCATCAGGTGAACGGCCTGAAGCATCTTGTGCAGCGGCAGCTTGGCGTCCTCGAACACCGTGCCGACCTTGACCGTGAACTGCTTGCGGCACTCGCCACACTTCTTCAGGCCGTGGCGCACAACGCCTTCCGGGTTCTTCTTGCTCGGCTTCGAGCGAACGCCGTCCAGTGCGTAGATGCGACCGCCCACGACACCGCAATGCGGGCAGACCGAACCGTTCGCCCACAACAGTCCTTCGAGATACGCAAAGGCTGCGGCTTCGTCGTGAAAGCGGGGCTGGGAAAGAACGGACATGACGGCATTGCTCCTTGCCCTCTGTCCTACTCACTTAGCGTGGGTTTGTCAAATACGTAATCGCCCATTTTTCGCGCCTCATGTCACATTCGCGCTCGCTGTCTCGTCAGGTCTGCACAACCCTGACGAAAGGACCGAATATGACTGCCCGCCTCAACCATTTCGCCGCCGCGCCCGAGCTCATGAAGGCATACTTCGCCTTCTCGATGCAGGTCGAGGGCAGCGGGCTCGAAAAGCCGCTGCTCGAACTGGTCAAGATTCGCGCGTCGCAGATCAATGGCTGCGCGAATTGCCTCAATATGCATACCTGGGAAGCGCGGCAGGCCGGCGAGACCGAGCAGCGGCTGCACGTGCTGGCGGCGTGGCGCGAAGCGCCGCTTTTCACCGATCGCGAACACGCCGCGCTCGCCTGGACCGAGCACCTGACGCTGGTTGCCGAAAAGCGCGCCCCGGCCGATATCTATGCCGCACTCGATGCGCAATTCAGCAAGGAAGAACAGGTCAAGCTGACGATGATGATCAACGTGATCAACGGCTGGAACCGGCTCGCTGTGGGATTCGATCTGTTCGACAAGAACCTCGGCTGGAAGTGACCGACGCCGCCGCCTCGTTCGACGCGCTTCGGCCCAAACTGGTGCGCGTCGCGTACCGCATGCTCGGCTCGGTCGCCGATGCCGAAGATGTGGTGCAGGACGCATGGCTGCGCTGGGCCGATGCCGATCGCGACGAGGTGCGCGCCCCCGAATCGTTCCTGCGCCGCGTCGTCACCCGGCTGTGTCTCGACCAGCTCAAGTCGGCACGCGTGCGGCGCGAGGAATATGTCGGACCGTGGCTGCCCGAGCCGGTGGTCGAGGCCGAGGAAGTCGAGGACGTCACCCTCCCCTTGATGCTCGCGCTCGAACGCCTCTCCCCGCTAGAACGCGCGGCGTTCCTTCTTCACGACGTGTTCGGCGAAAGCTTCGACGATGTCGCCGACAGCCTGGGCCGCGATCCCACTGCGTGCCGCCAGCTCGCAGCCCGGGCGCGGGAGCATGTCCGCGCCGAGAAACCCCGTTTCCCGATCGAACGCGAGCGCGGGATGGAGATCGCCCAGGCGTTCTTCGCCGCCTCGCGCGGTGGCGAGGTGGGCCGGCTCGGCGCGTTGCTGGCGAATGACGTCAGCCTCCATTCGGACGGCGGCGGCAAGCGTCCGGCCGCGGCGCGCGTGATGCGCGGTGTGGACGAAGTGACCCGCACATTCGCCGCTATCGGGCGGCTTGCGCGCGGCAATTTTGGCAAGTTGATCCGCTTTGCCTGGATTAACGGCCTACCGGGCTTCGTCACGCGCGAACCGGACGGCGTGTTGCAGACAACGGCGCTGCTGATCGAGCATGATCGCGTCAAGGCGATCTACGTGATGCGGAACCCCGAAAAGCTGCGGCACATGGAATCGTCTCTACACTAGATCAGGCGCGGACCAGCACCGTCACGATCATGTCGGCGCGGTGGCGAAAACCCAGTGTTTCATACAGCCCGATCGCGCCGGTGTTGGCCTTGTACGAGGTCAGCCATGGCGTCTCGCCGCGCGCGATCATGCGAGACGCGACAGTGCGCATCAGAGCGGCGGCATAGCCGCGCGCCCGATAGTCCGGATGCGTGCAGACCCCGCTGATCTCGCTCCAGCCCGGCATCTTCATCCGCTCGCCCGCCATCGCAACGAGTTGCCCATCGATGCGGACGCCGACGAAATTCCCAAGGCGGTTGGTATGGACCGCGAACGGACCTGGCCGCGTCAGGGTCGCGAGCCCCAGCATATCCGAAGCATCGTCCTCAACCAGATCGACGATCGAGAGTTCGGGCGACGCCGCCGGCACGGGCGCTTCGCAAGTCATCTGGACCAGTTCGGCCACATGTTCGATGCGCGTGCCTGATGGCGCGGGCCAGGCGTCACGCTCGACCAACCAGAGTTCGCCTCCTGCAGGCGCCAACGCGCCCAGCGCGGCGAGGCTGTCCGCCGATCGATCCGCCGCCGCGCCGAACACGCCATGCCCACGCTCCAGCCGCAGCGCCCGCCCGTCTCCCTCGGCCAGGTGCGCCCAACCGCTCTTCAATGCGCTCCAGACGGGGCGGTCGAGCGGGTGCGTCACGCCGTCCCGGTTTCCGGTGCGAGCAGGCGCGGGTCGATCCCCGCGCTGGCGAACCCTGCGGCCCAGCGATCGCGCGCCGCGGTGTCGTAGATCAGGCTGTCATCGGTCGTCACGTTAAACCAGCCGTGGCGCAGCATCTCACCGTCAAGCTGTCCCGCGCTCCACCCGGCATAACCGAGCGCGACGATCCAACGGCTCGGCCCCGCACCTTCGGCGACGGCGCGCAGCACGTCGATCGTACCCGACAGCGACCAGCGCCCGGCGACTTCGATCGTGTCCTGCCCACCCCAATCGGTCGAATGGATGACGAACCCGCGGCGCGGCTCGACCGGCCCGCCGAAATGGACCGGCGCATCGGGCGCGACCCCGTGGTCGATCTCGAACTGGTCGAGCACGTCGTGCAGCCCGAGCCCGTCGATCTCAGCGCCGATCCCGATACCGATCGCGCCTTGTTCGTCGTGTCCGCACATCGCGATAACCGCTTGGTCGAAGCGCGGATCGCCGATCCCCGGCATCGCCAACAGGAATTGCCCAACCAGAAACCGCGTCGACTCCATGACTTGGAGTGTAAGCGCGTCGGCCCCCTTTCGTCACCGCTTGAAATTACGCGCCGGCATGCCAAGTGCCTCTCGACACCTTTCAGGGAGAACACGACATGACCGTTTCCGTCGGCGACAAGCTGCCAGCGACCACTATCGTCAAGGCCACCGAGAACGGACCCGAGACGGTAAGCTCCGACGAGTTCTTCGCGGGCCGCAAGGTCGCGTTGATCGCCGTGCCCGGCGCATTCACCCCCACCTGTTCGGCGCGCCACCTGCCCGGCTTCCTCGACAAGGCCGATGAGTTGAAAGCGAAGGGCGTCGACGAGATCGCTTTCACCTCGGTCAACGACGCTTTCGTGATGGGCGCCTGGAGCAAGGCGAACGACGCAGCCGATAAGGTTACGATGCTGGCCGACGGCAACGGC
>JAFEEZ010000058.1 GCA_018240825.1 Pseudomonadota bacterium
CCTTGCGCGCGAACGTCGCCAGGCTCGGTGCGAAGGCCGATATCCGCGCGCAATCGGTGATGGCGCTGGGGCCCGCCGCTGCACCGCTCGACCTGATCATGATGGACCCGCCTTATGGGACGGGCGCGGGCGCCGTGGCGCTCGACCGGCTCGCGCGGCTCGGATGGGTCGGGCCGGCGACCTGGATCAGCATCGAGACGCAGCGCAGCGAGTCGGTCGAGGTCAACGGGTTCACGATCGAGGCCGAGAAGACCTACGGCAAGGCGCGGGTGACTTTGCTGCGGCAGGTCTAAAACCCTCTCCCATCGGGAGAGGGTTGTTACGCCGCTTCCTTCACCCGCGCCGGCGCGGGGTTCGAGAACACCATCTCGTCGTCGACCGACCCGAACTTGAGCGCCATCAGGTCGAGCGCGTAATTCTGGTGGACCTTCCACGGCTTGCGCGCGCCCTGTTTGGGAAATTTGTCCATCGCGCGCTGGACGTAACCCGAGGTGAAGTCGAGGAACGGCTCCTCCGCCACCGGATTCGTCGGGGTCGGCGTCGCCTGGCGCAACCCGCGCTTCTTCATCGTGTTGAGCAGCCGACAGACATAGGCGCAGGTCAAATCCGCTTTCAGCGTCCATGATGCGTTGGTGTAGCCGAACGACGACGCCATGTTCGGGATGCCCGAATACATCATGCCCTTGTAATTGATCGTTTTCGACAGGTCCCTGACCTCGCCGTCGACCGAGAATTGCACGTCGCTGAGCAATTGCAGTTCGAGCCCCGTCGCGGTGACGATGATGTCGGCGGGGAGCGTCTTGCCCGACGCGAGCCTGATCCCTTCGGGAATGAAGCGGTCGATCGTCTCGGTCACGACCTCCGCCTTCCCTTCGCGGATCGCCGCGAACAGGTCGCCGTCGGGAACGAGGCACAGCCTTTGATCCCAGGGATTGTAGCGCGGCGTGAAGTGCTTTTCGATGTCATGGCCCGGCAATTCGTCGCGGACCATGCCGAGCAGCCAGTCCTTGACCTTTGCCGGATACTTGCGTGCGCGGCGGAAAAAATACATGCCGAACAATACGTTGCGCCACCGCGTGAGGCCGTACGCCGCCTTCGCCGGGAGACGCTTGTTCAACCAGTTCGCCATTGCGTCCTCGGCGGGGCGCGCGACGATATAGGTCGGCGAGCGCTGGAGCATCGTGATATGCCTGGTCTTGGGCGCCATCGCTGGCACCAGCGTCACCGCAGTCGCCCCGCTGCCGATCACGACGACGTTCCTGTCGGCATAATCCAGGTCTTCGGGCCAGAATTGCGGGTGGACGATCCGCCCCTTGAAGTCCCCGGCCCCGGCGAATTCCGGCGAATGGCCCTTTGCGTAATTGTAATAGCCCGAGCACATGAAGAGGAAGTTGCACGTCATTGCGACCGGCCCGTCGGGGCCGTCGGCCTCGACAGTCCAGCACGCCTCGTCGGTCGACCAGGCAGCGCGTTTGACGTGATGGTTGTAGCGGATTTTCCGGTCGATGCCGTAATCCGCCGCGGTCTTTTGCAGGTAACGCAGAATGTTGGGACCATCGGCGATCGCCTTGGGTTCGGTCCACGGCCGGAACGCATAGCCGAGCGTGTACATATCGCTGTCGGACCGGATGCCCGGATAGCGGAACAGGTCCCACGTCCCGCCAAGCGCCGCGCGCCCTTCAAGGGTCGCATAGCTGCGATCGGGACACATCGTTTGCAGGTAATAGCCTGCGCCGATCCCCGAAATCCCCGCGCCCACGACCAGGACGTCGACATGTTCCATGGCAGCCACCTCTCCGCCGTACCGGATATTCGATTATACGGCGGAAGGCAACTTACACGGGTGTAAGTTACAATCCGCCATTGCGAGCGCAGCGAAGCAACCATGGTCCGGGCAAAGTGGCTTGCCGCGTCCCCCCACTTCTCGCGATGGCGGCCGGTTCAGAAATTCTTCTGATATTTCACGCTCGCGCCCGACCCGCCGAACGAACTCATTTGCGACAGGATGCTGAGGCTCTTGGTCAGCGAAATCTCAAGCTGCGTCGCGGTGAAGCCGCGGGCGTCGGTGATGATCTCGATATAGATGTTGCGCGTGATATACTTGCCCGCGGCGAGCGCGGTGCCATGCCCGCCCGCTTCGTCGGCGCCGAGAATGCGCAGGCGGTCGATCCCGAGCGACCCGCGCAGCTTGCCGAGCGGGTTGAGTCCCCCGCCCCCGCCGCGCAGCGAATTGAGCGCCGCGGCGAGCTGCAACGCCTCGACCGCGGACAGGTTTTCCGGGTTCGTCCCGAACAGCAGCCGGCTGAGCACTTCGTCCTGCGGCAAGGTCGGGGTCGAGGTGAAGGTGACCTGCGGACGCTGGCCGGTCCCGGAGATATTGATCACCGCGGTGATGCCGTTGGTGTCGGTTGTCGCCGAAATGTCGAGCGTGGGATCGGACAGCGCGCCGCCGCTGAACCGCACGGCGCCGCGATTGATATCGAACCGCTTGCCGGCGAAATTATACGTGCCGCGGACGATTTCCGCGACGCCCGTCACCGTGGGCGCGGCCGACGTGCCGCCGACGCGCAGATTGAGCGACCATTCGGATTCGAGGCCCATCCCCTCGACGAACATTTCGTTGGCGGCGCGTATGCGCAGGTCGAGCTTGAAGTTGCTCGGTGGCGGCGGGACGGTGTGCGGGCGCGGTCCGTCCGACTTGCGCCGCACGCCCTTCAGTTCGGGCACCTCCGCCTGTCCCTGATAGACCACCTGATAGCGCGCGTTGGGAATGCGCAGGTCGCCCTTGATCAGCCCGCCATCCTTGCCGTTGGTGACGCTGATCGTGCCCGTCGCGGCGCCGGCCAGCGCGTCGCTGTCGGCAAGCGTCGCGTTCTGCAGCGTGGCGTCGACCTGCATCGGGAAACCGGCGTCGGCGGCCAGGCCGACCCAGCCATGCGCGCTGACCGTCCCCTGCCCGGCCTTCGCCTCGAGCCGCGTGATCTCCAGCCTGTCGTTGGTGAAGCGCCCGGCGAGCTGCATGTTGGTCAGCTTGGTGCCATAGGCGGTGTTGATATAGGTCAGATTGTCGGCGCGCAGGATGCCGTTGAGCTGCGGCGCGCCGAGCCGTCCGCCGAAATCGGCGGCGACCGCGATCCCGCCCGACGCCTGCTGGTTGGCGAGCCCGGCGAGCGAGAACAGCACGCCTGCGGGCCCGTTATAGCGGACGCCGCCAGTCAGCGGCGCCGACATCAGTCGTTCGGACCAGCTCGCGCCCCCGCCCAGCGGCGCAAGGTTGGCCTGCATTCGCCCGATCGTCGTCGTGCCGCGCTTGATCAGTGCGCGGGCGTCGCCGCCCGCCGCGGTCAGGCGGCCGATAAAGGTCACGTCGACCGGCTGCGACACGATCTCCGCGCTCGACCGGGTGAACCCGGTGATCGTCATGCGCGTATCGATGTTGGGCACCGAGACGCCGCTCGGCTGGACATAATCCACGCTGCCGGTCGCGGCGCCGTCGATATTGAGCCCGGGGACGAGCGCGTTGGCGACCGACAGGTCGAGCTTGTCGAGCCGCGCCTGGAGCGTCATCCCCTTGCCATAGCTGCCCGCGATCCGCGCGGTCCCCTTGTCGAACACAATCTGTGTGGGTTGCAGTCTGTATTCGCCGTCGATCGGCTCGATCCGCGCCGGGCGCGGGGTGCGGAATGCGATGCCGTTGGCCTTGCCCTGCAGCGCGACAAGCCACAGCCTTGGCTGCAACTGCGCGCTCAGCCCCATCGTGAACGGCACGCCGCTCGATCCATTTGCCATCGCCTGGACCGTGCCCGTCTGGTTGGCGTAATCGATCCGGGCCCGCGCGACCGCCAGCACAGTCTCGCCATAACGCAAATTGGCGAGCTGAACGTCGGCCAGCACGCGCGGCGCCTCGGGATAGAGAATGATTGTCCCCTTCGCGAGCGCGCGGCCGATCGTGAAGTCAACCGCGCCCGGAATCTTCGCATTATAGGCGCGAGCGTCGAAATCGGCGCGCTGCACATTGCCCGCCGCCGACAGCGTCGCGATACCATTGACGCCCGACCCCGCAAATTGCAGCCGCCCGGCGAACGGCCCCGCGGCGGTCTGTTGCAGGTTGCCGAGCAGGTTGACGCCGGCGAACTGCGTGCCGTGATTGACCTGGATCGTCAGCACCCTGCCGGTGCGGATAAACACGTTGGCGCCGAACGGGCCGTAGCTCGTGTCCCCTTTGGCGATCACGGCATAGCCGTCACCCTTGCCGCGGATCGTCGCTTCCAGACCGGACAACCCAACCCCGACGCCCGGACGCGCCGCGCGGACGACAATGACCGGCGCGCTCGCGGCGCCGGTGACGCGTGCGGACACAGGACCATAGGTCTTTGAATAGCCGTCGCCAGCGAACAGCAACTGCCCGTTCGGCGCATATCGCCCGGCGCCGCGATAGAGCGTGAATTGCGGCGCTTTCAGCTTGACGTTGGTGAAGGTGATCAGGCCATTGGTGTCGTAGCCGACATCGCTCGACACCAGCGCGTTGCCGCCCAGGAAATCAGCCGCGCTGCTGTTGAAGATTCGCTTGGTTCGCGCGACGATATGCCCCTTGATTCCGAACCCGCCCGACGGGACCGTCACCAGCTTTGCGTCGGTGGTCAGGTCGACGATGCCGATCCCGTCGATCGTGTAATCGTTGACGCGGCCCTTGATCGCGCCGGTGTAATGCCCGCCCGGCAAATCGGCGACGACGATCGCCGTCGCGTCGATCCGGTCGGATTTTATCTTCAGATTGTCCGACAGCAATTTGCCGTTCGAATAGGCGAAATCGCCGGCTGCGCTGACGTTGGTCAGCAATCCGCCCGCCGCGGCGTTCAGCCCGGTGACGCGCCGCGCGCGCGCGTTGACCGGGACCAAGACGTGTTGGGCATCGACCGTCGCCTTGCCGGAAGCGCTCAGCCCTTCCACGCCTGTGTCGTTGAACGACAAGGTCGCCGCGCTGATGCTGTATCCGATGGTCGGCGTGACGAACGGACCGTCGAGCGTCAGGTGCGCCATCACGTCGCGCCCCGCCAGATTGGGCAGGATCGCGCCCGGCGTCAGCAACCGCGCGTCGACGGCGAAATTGCCGAACTTGTTCTCGCCGAGATCGATCAACCCGTTCGCGGCGACCGCCAGCGCGCTCGACGTCAGCGTCATCCGCGTCTTCGCCTTGCGCTTGTCGAGCGTGGACGTGATGTCGACCATCATCCCGCCCGCGGTCAGACGCTCGACCGGACCGGCCATATAGAGCCCGGGATGCGTCGGGCCGCGGATGGTGAAAGTCCCGTTCGCGGCGCCCAGATCGAGATCGGCGAGATTCTGTCCGCCGAGCGTCGCCAGCCCCTTGCCGGTCCACGACCGCCAGTCGCCCTTGCCGCCGATGCGGATCGCGAGCGGTGCTCTGATCCCGCTCATCGCCGCGACCACGCCGTCGCCCGGCGCATCTAGCGATGCCTTGATCGCCAGCCTGTCGTCTTTCGGCACCGCGTCGAGCGTCAGCCGCAACCTGTCGCCACCCGCGATCGCCGGGCTTTTGAGCGCATCGGCGTTGACGACGAGCTGGGCGCGCCCGGCGGCAATATGCGCCGAGCCGTCGAGGCGGACGAGATGCGCCTGGCCCGTGACCTCCTTCGCCAGCACCAGCCGGTCGACCTTCAGCCGGTCGATATCGATATTGATATCGGGCAACAGCGGCGCGTTTGGATCGCCGGGCTTGAGCACCACCGGCCGCGTCATCGTGACGAGGGGCGCTTCCATCGAATCGACGTCGATATGGTTCCAGAAGAACTGGAACGGGTGCCAGTCGATCACCGCCGACGGCGCGGTCAGGAACACGCTTTTGGTGTCGCTGACGCGCAGGTCGACCAGCTCCATCCGGCCGTAGATCGACCCCTTGATCCGCCCCACCTTGATGTTGAGCCCGGTTTCGGTCGTGTAATTGGCCAGCCGCGACGCGATGAAGCGATGCCCCGGCGTGGTGTCGAGCAGCACATAGACCGCCAGCAGCAGCGCCGCGATGCTGAGGATGACGATCGCGATCCAGCGCGCGATCGATCGCCAGAGCGGCCGCCGCTCGACCACCACCCTTTCCGGCGCGTCGTCTGGAACGGCCGCCTCCGCCATCAGAACGCCTGGCCGATCGAGATATAGAAGGCGATCCGGCTGTCGCCCTTGCGCCGGTTGAGCGGAGTCGCGACATCGACGCGGATCGGGCCGAAATTGGTGTAGAAGCGGCCGCCGATCCCCGCGCCGAAACGCAAATCCTTGAACTGCGGGATGCTCGACCCGTACGAATTGCCCGCGTCAACGAACGGCACGATCCCGAAATTGCCGAAACGATAGCGCGCCTCGAGCGCGAATTCGTTGAGCGACCGCCCGCCGACCGGGTCGCCATTGGGGTCGAACGGGCCGAGCCGCTGGTATCCGTACCCGCGCACCGACCCGCCCCCGCCGCCATAATAACGCCGCGACGGCGCAAGGTCGTCGCGCGCAATGTTCTGGATCGAACCGACCCGAACGCGCCCTGCGATCACCAGACTGTCCGTCACCGGATAATAGGCGCTCGCCTCCGCCAGCGCGCGCAGATACGGTCGCGCCGCGCCGCGCACCGATGTTTCGGGGCTCAGCGACAGTTTGACGCGATAC
>JAFEEZ010000059.1 GCA_018240825.1 Pseudomonadota bacterium
CGGCTCGTTCTCGCATCGTCTTGCCGAGAAGGCTGAGTCTTGGCCTTGGCGCTGGATTCGAGACTTTCTTTTGATTGGATGTGTCCCGGTGGTTGTAGTCGCGGTCGTCATCCCTCTCCTGCTGTTACGATAAGCGATGCGAAACGAACCCCAGGAAAAATCGGTCCGCACGCTCCGCGTCGGCGAGCAGGTGCGCCACGTTTTGTCGGAAATCCTTGCACGCGGCGATGTGCATGATGAGACGCTCGCCAATCATCTCGTGAGTGTCACCGAGGTCCGCATGTCGCCCGACCTGCGTCACGCGACGGTGTTCGTGAAGCCGTTGCTCGGCAAGGACGAGGACGCGGTGCTCAAGGCGTTGCGCACCAACACCGCCTACCTCCAGCGCGAGGTCGCGCACCGCGTGAAGATGAAATACGCGGCGCGATTGAAGTTTCTCGCCGACGAAAGCTTTGACGAGGGGCACCATATCGACGCGCTGCTGCGCGATCCGCACGTGGCGCAGGACTTGGAGGATGGCGAGGGCTGATCTAGCGTCGGCCTTATGGCCAAGCTCTATTTCTACTACGCCTCGATGAACGCGGGCAAATCGACCACCCTGCTCCAGGCCGATTTCAACTATCGCGAGCGCGGCATGGCGACGATGCTATTCACCGCGGCGATCGACGATCGCTATGCGCAGGGCACGATCACGTCACGGATCGGGCTCGACGCGGGAGCGACGCCCTTCGACGCCGAGACCGATATCGCGGCGATCGTCGCGGAGCGCCACGCGCATGAGGAAGTGGCGTGCGTACTGGTCGACGAGGCGCAGTTCCTGACCGCGCCGCAGGTCGACCAGCTCGCGCACCTCGCCGACGTGCTCGGCATCCCGGTGCTCGCTTACGGGCTGCGCACCGATTTCCAGGCGCAGCTCTTCCCCGGCTCGGCGCGTCTCCTCGCGCTCGCCGACGCGCTCATCGAGATCAAGTCGGTGTGCGAATGCGGGCGCAAGGCGACGATGAACCTGCGCGTCGACGAACAGGGCCGCGCGGTCGCGCACGGCGCGCAGACCGAGATCGGGGGCAACGATCGCTACGTCGCCTTGTGCCGGAAACACTTCAGCGAGCGTTCAGCCGCCGCCCGCTAAGATATTGGGCACATTGGAGAGTGTGATGATCAGACCATTGATTCTGGCCGCCACGGCGGCCGCGTCGCTCGCCGCCGTTCCCGCGATGGCCAAGCAAAGTGGTTGGCGTCCCGACCAGATCGGCAAGGAAATGAGCATCCCGTTCATCGGCACGATCGGCCTCTATAACTTCCAGGCCGACAGCGACCGTGGCGTTTGGCTGCAGGACCAGCAGCGGCGCTGGTACTACGCGCGGATCGCCGGGGTGTGCACCGGGTTGCCCTACGCGCTCAAGATCGGAGTCGACACGCGGTTCGGCGGCACCCAGCTCGACCGCACCGGCATCCTGCTCGTCGACGGCCAGCGCTGCCATATCGACAGCCTGACCGCGAGCAACGGCCCGCCGCCCAAGCCCAAGAAGGTCAAGAAGGGCTGATTTCCGGTTGTCCGCGCGCTAGGGCGCGGGCGTGCATGGCTGGATCATCCTCGACAAGCCTTTGGGGCTCGGCTCGACGCAAGGCGTGAGCGCGGTCAAGCGGGCGCTCCGCGAAGCCGGTTATGGCAAGGTCAAGGTCGGCCACGGCGGCACGCTCGATCCGCTGGCGACGGGCGTGCTGCCGATCGCGATCGGCGAGGCGACCAAGCTCGCCGGGCGGATGCTCGACAGCGACAAGATATACGAGTTCACCATCCGGTTCGGGGTCGAGACCGATACGCTCGATCTGGAAGGCAAGGCGGTCGCGGAGAGCGATGTAAGGCCGACGCTCACCGAGATCGAGGCGGTGCTCCCGCGCTTCACCGGGCCGATCGAGCAGGTGCCCCCGGCCTATTCGGCGCTCAAGGTCGACGGCGAACGCGCGTATCATCTGGCGCGGACGGGACAGGATGTGGCGCTCGCGACGCGCGGGGTGACGGTGCATTCGGTGCAAATCCTCCCCGTTTACGGGGAGGGGAACCATGCGCAGCATGGTGGAGGGGGACTGCCGCATGCGGATCGCTCGCCTCGCGCCCCCTCCGTCGGCGCGAGGCGCCGCCACCTCCCCGTGAACGGGGAGGACTTGCAGAAAATCACCCTTACCGCCCACGTTTCCAAGGGCACCTACATCCGCTCCCTGGCCCGCGATATCGCGCGTGAGCTTGGAACCGTGGGGCACGTCACCTATCTCAGGCGGATGAAGGCCGGGCCGTTCGACCTGTCCCACGCGATATCGCTGGACAAACTGGACGAAGCCGCTAAGGGGCGCAGCCTTGAACATCATATCCTGCCATTGAGGGCGGGGCTGGACGACATCCCGGCTCTATCCCTCGATCCCGACCAGGCAGGAGCGCTCCGGCGGGGGCGCGTTCTGGCCGGGATTGCCACAGACGATGGCCTCCACTTCGCATTGCTGGGCGAAACCCCGGTGGCATTGGTGGAAGTCGAAAGCGGGGAAGCCCGTGTCGTCCGCGGTTTCAACCTTTAGTCACGCGATGTCGAAGGAATGCAAAGCACATGTCGATTACCGCCGAGCGCAAGGAAGCGCTGATCAAGGAACATGCCCGCGCCGAGGGCGACACCGGCTCCGCCGAGGTCCAGGTCGCGATCCTGACCGAGCGCATCAAGAACCTGACCGAGCATTTCAAGGGCCATGCGAAGGACAACCATTCGCGCCGCGGCCTGCTGATGATGGTCAACAAGCGCCGTTCGCTGCTCGACTATCTGCGCAAATCGGATGGCGACCGCTATCTCGCGCTCATCGCGAAGCTCGGGTTGCGAAAATAATCTCGAAGGGCGCCCGCGTGGCGCCCTTCTCGCATTTGTATCCCCGCGAAGGCGGGGATCCAGACTGGGCTCCCGCCTTCGCGGGAGCACATCACGGCCAAGAGACAATCCGGTCGATTGGCGCGAGCCGAAACTGGCTCACATAACGGGTCCCACGAAAGTAGTACTTTCGTGCGTGCCCTTCAAAGGCCCCCGTCGCATCCGGCGACGGGCGTAAAGGAAATACAATGTTCGATACCAAGAAGGTAAGCATCGAGTGGGGCGGAAAGACCCTCACGCTCGAAACGGGCAAGGTTGCCCGCCAGGCCGACGGCGCGATCATGGCGACGCTCGGCGAGACCGTCGTGCTGTGCGCGGTCACCGCCGCCAAGTCGGTCAAGGAAGGGCAGGACTTTTTCCCGCTCACCGTCCACTATCAGGAGAAGTACAGCGCTGCGGGTCGCATCCCGGGCGGCTTCTTCAAGCGCGAGCGCGGCGCGACGGAGAAGGAAACGCTCGTTTCCCGCCTCATCGACCGGCCGATCCGTCCGCTGTTTCCGGAGGGGTTCTACAACGAGATCAACGCGATTGCGCAGGTGCTGTCTTATGACGGCGAGAACGAGCCGGACATTCTGGCGATGGTCGCCGCGTCGGCTGCGCTGACGATTTCGGGCGTGCCGTTCATGGGCCCGATCGGCGCGGCGCGCGTCGGTTACCTGAACGGCGAATACATCCTCAACCCGACCGACGAGCAGGTTGCCGAGGGCGACCTCGATCTGGTAGTCGCCGCGACCTACGACGCGGTGATGATGGTCGAATCCGAGGCCAACGAGCTGTCGGAAGAGGTCATGCTGGGCGCCGTCATGTTCGCGCACGACGCGTGCCGCGAAGTCGTCAAGGCGATCGTCGCGCTCGCCGAGAAGGCCGCCAAGGAGCCGTGGGAGATGGCGTCGTCCGACGACAACGCCGCGCTCAAGGACAGCTTGAAGAAGCTGATCGGCAAGGACATCGCCGCCGCGTACAAGCTGACCGACAAGTCGGCGCGTTCGAACGCGCTCAACGCGGCGCGCGACAAGGCGAAGGCGCAGTTCACCGCCGACGGGCTGAGCCCGCAACAGGTCATGGCCGGCATCAAGCTGACCAAGAAGCTGGAGGCGGAGATCGTCCGTGGCGCAATCCTGAAGGACGGAACGCGGATCGACGGCCGCTCGACCACGCAGATCCGCCCGATCACGGCGGAGACGCACTTCCTCCCCCGCGCGCACGGCTCGGCGCTGTTCACGCGCGGCGAGACCCAGACGATCGCGACCTGCACGCTCGGCACCAAGGACGCCGAGCAGATGATCGATGGGTTGAACGGCCTCTCGTACCAGAACTTCATGCTGCACTATAACTTCCCGCCTTACTCGGTCGGCGAAGTCGGCCGCTTCGGCGCCCCCGGGCGCCGCGAAGTCGGCCACGGCAAGCTCGCCTGGCGCGCGCTGCACCCGGTGCTGCCGTCGAAAGAGGAGTTCCCCTACACGATCCGCCTGACCAGCGACATCACCGAGTCGAACGGCTCGTCGTCGATGGCGAGCGTTTGCGGCGGCTCCTTGGCGATGATGGACGCCGGGGTGCCGATCAAGCGCCCGGTCAGCGGCATTGCGATGGGCCTGATCCTGGAAGGCAAGGACTATGCGATCCTCTCGGACATCCTGGGCGACGAGGATCATCTGGGCGACATGGACTTCAAGGTCGCGGGTACCAGCCAAGGCATCACCACGATGCAGATGGATATCAAGATCGCGGGCATCACGCGCGAGATTTTCGAGGCCGCGCTGAAGCAAGCGAAGGACGGCCGCGCGCACATCCTGGGCGAGATGAACAAGGCGCTCGACCACACGCGTGAAGAGCTGTCGGCGCATGCCCCGCGCATCGAGACGATGACGATCGACAAGTCGAAGATCCGCGACGTCATCGGCACCGGCGGCAAGGTGATCCGCGAGATCGTCGCGACCACCGGCGCCAAGGTCGACATCGACGACGAGGGCGTGATCAAGGTCTCGTCGTCTGACCTCAGCCAGATCGAGGCGGCGATGAAGTGGATCCGCGGCATCGTCGAGGAGCCCGAAGTCGGCAAGATCTATGACGGCAAGGTCGTCAATCTGGTCGATTTCGGCGCGTTCGTGAACTTCATGGGCGGCAAGGACGGGCTGGTCCACGTCAGCGAGATCAGGAACGAGCGCGTCGAGAAGGTGTCGGACGTTCTCTCCGAAGGCCAGGAGGTCAAGGTCAAGGTGCTCGAGATCGACCCGCGCGGCAAGGTCCGCCTGTCGATGCGCGTCGTCGACCAGGAGACCGGTGCCGAACTCGAGGACACCCGCCCCCCGCGCGAACCGCGTGAGGGCGGCCGTGGCGATCGCGGCCCGCGTCGTGACGGTGGCGGCGGTCGTGACCGTGGCCCGCGTCGGGACGGTGGTGATCGTGGCGATCGCGGCCCGCGCCGGGATGGCGGGGACCGTGGCCCGCGTCGCGAGCGTGCGGAGGGCGGCGAGGATCAGGGTCATGTGCCCGCGTTCCTGACGGGCGACCGCGACTAAGGCGAAGGCGGCCGCCGTTAGCGCCTGTTTGCGGAGCAAACCAAGGCGCTAACCGGCGGACTTGCCGCCCGCCCGGCCGGCCTCGCGCCGGCGAGGACCGACGACGCGGATTTACTCCGTGCCGGGTGCTGCAACGGTTGTGAGAAAGAGGGCCTCGGCAGGAATGCCGGGGCCTTTTTGCGAAGGCGGAATCCGGAGACCCGCCTCAGATCAAAACCCCTTGCGAACCTCCTCCTCGTTCGCCCAGTGGGCGCTGTCTTTTCTCAAATTTTTGAACAGGTCGGTCATTGGTGGCCCCAGCGGCGAGAGGCGACGCCCGCCGACGATATCGATAAACAGTCCGAGCGATCGTTCCTAGGTCCCCCGTAATTTCTTCCACCCGAAAGCGAGCTTTATCCCTGCGGGAGGAAATCCCGCGTCTTCGGGCGGCGCGGCTCTCCCGCGCGAAATTAGCTGGCGCCAATTTCCGGCCCCGCGCGTCTTGGCGCCACCGGTTTCTCCGCTCGCCGCATAATGCGCTCCGGTCGTCCCCCCTTTCACCGGGCCGGATGGAACGTTCATGGGCGTGAAAGGTAGCCCCGGACACCGGGCGGCTTCCCGGTGTTCGAGTATGCCCCGCGCCGCCCGTTTCGACGGCGGCGCCGCGAGTTCAACCGCCGTTTCACGGCAAACGCATGACCGGCCGGGCGACGCGCTGCGCCCAACCGCAGCCCCGGCAGGTCGATATCGAGAGGAGAACGCGATGCGTTTCATGTCCAAGAGTTCCAAGATCGCCCTGGCGCTGGCCGCCGCGACCGCGTCGGGCAGCCTGTATGCGCAGGATGCGCCGCAAGACGCACCGCCGGCGCCTGCTCAGCCGCGCGACATAACCGTGACCGACACCATGCCCGTGCCCGCCGACCTGGCCGGGATGCCCGCGGGGCCGGTTGTCGAAGGCTTCATTTCGGCGCGCAAGGGCAACAAGCTGCAAGTCACCAGCGCGAGCGGCAAGACGATCGTGTTCGTCAGCGACGCGACGCAGATCAAGTCGAGCGGCGGCTTTCTGGGCGCGAGCACGACCAGGCTCGGCGCGGATTCACTGCTCAACGGCCTGCCGGTCAGCATCCGGACGGTGCAATGGGACAGCGGGCTGATCGCGAGCCGCGTGACGCTCAAGAGCAAGGACCTGAAAACCGCGACGATGATCCGCAACGGCACCGACCAGCGTTTCGACGAACAAACCGCCGCGACCGAGGCGCTGCGCGGGCGCGTCGCCGATATCGACAATTACATCGTCAAGGGCACGACCAACGTGAACTTCGCGACCGGCAGGGCCGACCTGTCGCCGCAGGCGAAGGCCGACCTGTGCGCCGCGGCGACCACGGCGCAGGCGACCAACAACGCGCTGCTGC
>JAFEEZ010000005.1 GCA_018240825.1 Pseudomonadota bacterium
GCCCCGCACCGACGTCCGGGGTCGCTGTGACCGTGGGTGCTATCGGTTTCGCGAACGACACCGGGAGGGTGGCCTGCACCTGCGGGGACCACACCCCAGCCGTCGACCGCACCGCGAGCTTCACGACGAAGCTCGACCCGTTGGTGACTGTGATCGGGAAGACGGGGGTGAGTGACTGCCCGGACGCCTGCGCGAGCAACTGCCCGGTCGTCGTTTCGACCGTCCACGACACCTCAGCCAGCCCCACACCATCAGCCTGGTAGTAGGTTCCCGCACCCGTCACCACCGACGACGGCCACGGGTTCGCCATGACAAGACCGGCGACAGGGGCACGCGACACGGTGAACAACGCCGACGCCGACCATGCCGAATACGACGCGTGCAGACCCTTCGTCCGCACCTGCCACTCGTACGTCCCCACCGTGAACGTCGACGCTGCGAACACCTTCGACGACACTGCCGACGCGGTCGCGCCCGCCGACGTCCAGGACCCCGCACCAGTCAGCCGGTATTGGATCTCGAAGCCGGACTGGTCGGTCGTGTCGGACGGGTTATGCACCCACGTGAACGTCGCCGCCGTGGTCGGGTCGAACGCGCCCCCGGCCACGGTCAGCCCGGTCGGGGCATTCGGGGCGGCAACCACACCGACCACGTTCGACGTGGCACTGTACGCCGACGACGGCAACCCAGTCGCCGTCAACTGCACCCGGTACCGGTGGGTGATCGTCTGCGACGCGCCCGTATGCGTGTACGTGACCATGCCCGCACCGGACGGGGACGCGACCGTCGACCAGGTAGACCCATCAACCGAATCCTGAACCACCGCACCCGTCGTGAACGCCGCCGACGGCGACGACCACGACAGCACAATGTCCGACCCGACACGCTTCGCCACCACACCAACCGGAGCCGACACCGCAGCCACCGACACCCACGCGGTAGGCGACGTGTTCGTATCATCCGACCATTCGATACTGCTCCGCGGGCCCTTACCGGCATACACCCGGTAACGGACACGCTTATTCGCCGGGGCACCAGCATCCGTGAACGTCGTCGTGGCGGCAAGCACCGAACCGATGCACACGCCACGACCCGACGGCCCCGACGCGTCACCCTCCGTCTGCCGCCACACGTCATTCCAGACCGTGCCGCCAGGGTTCGACCACGTAACAACCACCGGGGTCCCAGACCGAACCGCCGACACGCCCGTCGTCGGAGAAAACGTCATCAGAGAACCGCCTTCCGGGCAGACGTGCGAGCATCATGATCGCGATCTGCGAACCTGCCGTCGACGACGACAGTCACCATGTCGGTGATCTCCTTACCGGCCACGTAGACCTGCACGTTCGGTGCAGGGACCACCACGGGCGCCGCGGCCGCCGGCTGTGTGCCTGCGATCTGTGACGCCCGGGCGGCGACCGCACCCGCTGGCTCGTTCCGGTTGATCGCCTTCAGCAGCGACCGCCACCGGCCCGCCTGACCGACCGTGTTCGACGTGACTTCCTCACCGTTCGCGAGGCGGTACAGTCCGGCCGTATCTGACCAGGCCGAACCGTTCCCACGAACCGTGCCACCAGTGGTGCCGTACGCGGCGCCAGGGATCCCCGCAGTCCCGCCATACGCCCACGAGATCGACTTCCCGAGCGTGCCAGCAGTCTGCTCGAACGAACCCTGCACGGACGTGTAGATCGTGACGGTGCGCCCGTTGTTCGTGTTGATGAACTGATCGATCACACCCTGCGCGGTCGCAGTGTTCACGTTGACGTCCGCGTTCGTGTTCGGCGGGATCAACCCCAGCTTGTTCGCCAGATTCTCAGCCTCCTGGGCGCCCATCCCCGCACCGACAGCAGCGTTCACGAACTGGTCGTGCGCGATCTGCATCTTCGCGGCGATCTCGTCCGTGGAGACACCGGCCTTCCGCTGTGCCTCCTCCGACGCCAACGCGGCACCAGCAAGGTCGTACAGGGCACCCATGTTGCGTTGCCCCGCCTCAGTGGTGATGTCGAAGTTGCCTGCAGCTTCCGCAAGGGTCGCGTTCGTCTGCGTCAACACCTCCTGGTAGCGGAGCTCAGCCTCAGCGTTCCCGAGCGAGACCTGCGCGAGTGCGTTCAACGCCTCCACCGAGTGTTCGGCGGCGGTGCCGATGCCACGCGCGGACTCAGCGAGCCGGTCCGCGGCAGGACGAGCCGCCTGCAACGCGGCGCGTGCCGCGTCGGATGCCGCGGCCGTGCCGCTCATCGCGTCCTCTTGCGTGTGCCAAGCCTCTGCGCCGTCGCGGGCCGCGTCCGCGCCCTGCTTCAACGCGTCGGTCACGTACAACGCGGCGATGACGCTGTCGTTGCTGCCCTTGTTCGCCTGCGCGACCGCCGCTTCGACTGCTTGTACCGCGGGGGGGACGCCGAGATAGGCGTCCGTCATCGTCTTGGCGCTGACACCGATCTTCTTCGCGGCCTCAAACGCGGAGTCTCCCAGGCCCATGAAGCCGGTCTTCGCAGACAGCTGGTCGACGGCCATTTGCCGTGTCGCGTTGGTGGTGGCGCCAGTCATCTTGTCGAGCGTGCCCGCGTAGGACTGTGCCCGAGCGTCAGCCTCAGCGTTCGCCTGCGCGACAGCCGAGAAGACCATGACCAGCGCGGTCAGCGCGACACCGACCGCGCCACCAGCGAGGGACAGGCCCCGCATCGTGCCGCCGAGGCCTTCCACAGCCTTGGTGACCCCACTAGCGAGGCCCGGGACCTTCGTCCACAGGTTGAACCCCACGTACACCGCGGCGGCTGCCGCAGCTACCCCGGTCAGAACAGGGATGGGGATTGCGTTGATCGCGTTCGCGATGCCCTCAAGCACCCCAAGCACGACAGACCCGATCGGGGCTGTCGCCTCCGCAATATGCAGGATCGCGGCCGCCAGGTCACCGAGCGTGTCCACCACCTGCGGGAGCGCACCCTGCGCGTAGTCCGCGAACCGTTGCAGCCCACCGTTCGACGCCCATGTGCTGAACCCCGACGCAATGTCCTGGATCAGGCCCGCACCCTGCATGAACAGCGGGTTCAGCACGTGGAACGCGGTGATCACACCCTGCAGGCCAGTGACGGCCGCACCACCAAGAACCCGCGAGAACCCGGCGATCTCCGTGTTCAACTGCGGCATGCTCTGGTTGATCAGTGCCACGGACCGTTGGAACGAGGACAGCAGCCCGGCGGCGGCGGTGCCGGCGAGGGCCGACATGTCACCCTTGAGGGTCTGCAACCCGCGCGACCATTCCTGTCCCGCCTGTGTGCCCTGCTTGATCGCCTGCACGACACCGATGACACCTAGGACCCCGGCGGCGCCGAGACCGGCAAGACCGCCGGCGATCCCGACGAGCGCCCCCGTGAGGGGCGCGGCAACTGCGGTCAGCCCGACGACGGCGGCGATGATCAGCTGTGTGCGTGCGCTTGCACGGCCCGCAGCGTTCCCCGCCTGATCGGTGGCTTTCGCCGCGACCTCTTCCGCAGCGGCAAGCTTCAACGCGGCGTTCGCGGCCTCCTGCTGCGCCTGCTCCAGTGCTTCCTCCGCGGCGGTCGCACGCAGGTTCGCCTTCTCCAGGCGCCCCACCGCTTCCGACACGGCCAACTGCGCCGCAGCGAGAGTGGATGCTTTCGTGCGACCGTTCTCCTGCGCCTCCGCCAACCGCATCTGTGCGATACGGGCCTTCTCGTAGGCGACGTCGGCGGCAGCGTTCGCCGCGGCAACCTTCGCCTGCGCGGCCGCAACATCCGTCGCGGACCGCTTCACACGGTCCCCAGCGGTCGCCGCGGACTGCCCCATAGCCTGCGCGGCAGCATCCACCGCAGCCATGCTGGCCTGCGCCTTGCCGGTGTTCGCGTCGACAGTGATCGTCGGGTGTTCCTGCGCCAACGCCCGCGCCTCACGCCGGGCGATCTCGATCTTCGCGAGGAAGTCGTCAATGTCGAGACGCAGGTTGCCTTCGATCGACCCGGTTGTTGTGGTGCCGGTCATGCCGCCTCCTTAGTGGTCGGTCCCGGTGCGAACCGGCGATTCAGACGCGTATCAGGGGACGACAACAGGCCAAGGCATCGGACGGAGAACCACCTCCACGAGACGCCCCGGATCCGTTCCTCAAGATCAACACCGTACGTTTCGTGGAAGTCGGCCTCGACGAGCGTCCACTCCTCGAAGATCTGCGCCCACGTCACACCAGTAGTAGGTGCGGTCACCCCGACAGGGACGTCCTCATACCACTCGTACAGGCCGGTTACGGGGTCTTGTTCTCCCCGCCCGTACCTTTCGACCGCCTGGCTGCCCTGTTCGGCTTCGGGGTGATCAACTCCTGGATCGCTTTTGGGTCGCCACCGGTCTTCCACATGGTCTCCGCCATGCCACGCCCGTACCGGAAGTCGGCGAGCGCGGTCTGACCGGCACGGGTGATCGCCGCCGAGGGGACCTTGTCGGCCACCATGTCGTCGAACACCTCCCCGAGCAGCAGGCGGAAGAACTCCTCGTCGGTGAGCTGCTCGGCGCCGTCGATGATCCCGTTGATGCGGGCGCCGGCTTCGAACGAGGCGGGCGGGATCTGGTATTGCTTCCCGTTGATGGGGAGGATGAGCGGGTCGTACAGGTCGTTGAAGTCGCTGAACGTGGGCATGGTTCTCCTACTGGGTTGGGCTGGGTTTCTGGGTGGGGGCCGGGGCCCGTCGACCCAGTACGACGGGCCCCGGGGTTTCAGCCGCGGATGTAGGGGAGCGCGTTGGACGCGCCGACACCGTTGGTGACCGTGACTGCTGCGGCACCGGCAGTACCGGCAGGCATGGCGACGACGATCTGCGTGTCCGACTGGATCAGGGCACCGGGGGCGGTGACCGCAGCGAACTTCACACCCGTCGCGGGCACCACACCGGTGAAGCCCTGCCCGGTGATCGTGACGAGCGTGCCCGCGGTCGCACCGGACGGGGTCGCCGAGACGACGACGGGGGCGGCGGCGGCGTTGTACGGGTTGGTGATCGGGGTTACGACACCGTCCGCGGTGAACGTGATCGTCACCTCGTCGAGGTCAGCGACACCGGACTTCGACTGGTTCCAGTCGACGAGCGCCTGCATGCTGTACGC
>JAFEEZ010000060.1 GCA_018240825.1 Pseudomonadota bacterium
CACCTTTGACCGCGGTTGCGCCGAGCTGCGTCGCCGAAGCGCCGGTCAACGACCCCTGGAAGCTGCCCATCGGCGTGCGGGCATAGGACAGGATGACGATGGGATCGGCGGTCATGATGAAGGCTCCGGACTGGTTGCGCGCGATCTAGGCGTGCGACTTGCCAAATACAAATTGCGGCGCGGCAGTTTGGCGATCCCGCGCGCCGCTGTAGGAGGGGGCGATGGAAACGCTCACCACCGTTCTCAAATGGCTGGCGTCAATCAGCGGGATCGTCGCCGCGCTGATGGTGTCGCTCGATTCGGGGCGGCGCGTGACGGGCTGGGGGTTCGTGATCTTCGTGGAGTCGTCGCTGTGCTGGATTGCCGGCGCGGCGCTGGCGAAGGACGGCGCGCTGGGAACGCAAAACGCGGTGCTGTTCGGGATCAACCTGTTCGGCGTGTATCGCTACCTGATCCGCAAGAGGGCCGATGCCTGATTGGGTGTGGCCCACGGGGCTGGGGGTTCTCGGCGCGATCGTCGGAAGCTTCCTCGCGACCCTGGTGATTCGCTGGCCGCAGGAGCGCTCGGTGATCGGCGGGCGATCCGCGTGCGACGGTTGCGGGCGGCCATTGCAAGCGTGGGAGCTCGTGCCTTTGCTGAGCGCGCTCGGGTTGCGCGGCCGGTGTCGCGATTGCGGAGCAGCGATCGATTCGCGGCATTGGCAGATCGAATTGGGTTGCGCGGTGCTCGGCGTGATCAGCGGGGTCGCGGTGCCGGGGCCGGTCGGCGTAGCGGGCGCGGTGTTCGGCTGGTTGCTGCTGGCGCTGGCGGCGCTCGACGTCGCCGAATTCTGGCTACCCGATCGGTTGACGGGCACGCTGGCGGTCGCGGGGCTTGCCTCGACCGCGATAGCGCCGCCCGAGTGGCCCGACCGGCTGATCGGCGGCGTGGCGGGGTTTGCGTCGCTCTGGCTGATCGCCTTGGCCTATCGCCGGTTGCGTGGGCGCGACGGCCTCGGCGGCGGCGACCCGAAGCTGTTCGGTGCGATCGGATTATGGCTCGGCTGGGCGATTCTGCCGTTTGTCCTGCTGCTCGCCTGCGTCGTCGGTCTCGGCGCGGTGCTGACGGCGCGGTTGCGAGGGCAAGGGGTGTCGAGCGGCGATTGGGTGCCGTTCGGTGCGCTGATGGCGATCGCGGCTTACCCGGTGTGGCTGGTCATGATAGCGTTGGGCTTATGAAGAAGCTCGCACTTGCCCTGATTGTCCTCGCCGGGCCGGCTCTGGCCAAGGACAGGAAGCCCGCGCCGCCGCCGCCGATCGTCGCCAGCGTCGACGGTCTGCCGATCGGCGCGGTCCCCAAGCAGGATTTGCCGGCCAAGGGATGCGCCGCGTTTCTATGGACGCGCGGGCCGAGCCAGGCGATGATCGCGATGGCGGTCGCCGAGCCAGCGACGATCCGCTTGACGATCGACGGCAAAGTTCAGGATTTCGCGATGACCGCGCAAACCGGCGCGGGCGGCTACGGCTTCTCGCACACGGCCGAGTACAAGGGCGGCGACGTCACCGCGACGCTCGAAATGACGATCACCAATGAAACCAGCCTGCAAAGCGGCGCGCGCATCAGCGACGCCACGCTCAGCATCGCGCGGCCAGGACGGGACACGGTCGTCGTACCAGCCGGCGGTCTGATCGGGTGCGTGTGATGGTTCCAAGTGCCGTTCGGACTGAGCTTGTCGAAGTCCGTATTCCACGCCCTTCGACCGGCTCGGGGCGAACGGTTGGGCATTTTTTGGTATGACGGACATGAAACAGACCCTCGACGCGCAACGCGCCGCATTCCAGGCCGAACTGCCGGTCTCCGCCACGATCCGCAAGGACCGGCTCAAGCGCGCCGCAGCGATGATCCGCGACCACGCCGACGCGTTCTGCGACGCGCTGAGCGAGGATTTCGGGCATCGCAGCCGCGAACAGTCAATGATCACCGACATCGCAGCCTCGATCGCGCCGATCAAGCACGCGATCAGGCACCTCGACAAGTGGATGCGGCCAGAGCGCCGCCCCGTAACGTTCCCGCTCGGGCTGCTCGGCGGCAAGGGCTGGATCGAATACCAGCCCAAGGGTGTTGTCGGGGTGATCGCGCCGTGGAATTTCCCGGTGCAGCTGGTGCTTGCGCCGCTCGCCAACATCCTCGCCGCCGGCAACCGCGCGATGGTCAAGTCGAGCGAGTTTACTGCGCGAACGGCGGCGTTGTTTGAAGAAGTATGCCCGCAATACTTTCCGCCTGAAGAACTGGCGTTCTTCTCGGGCGGACCGGAGGTCGGGAAGGCGTTCGCCGAACTGCCATTCGATCATCTGATCTTCACCGGCGCGACGGGGATCGGGCGCCACATCCTCCACGCCGCCGCCGACAATCTGACCCCGGTGACGCTCGAGCTTGGCGGCAAGTCGCCGGTGATCGTCGGGAGGGGGACCAACATCAAGCAGGCGACCGAGCGCGTTGCGCTTGGCAAGATGATGAACGCGGGGCAAATCTGCCTCGCGCCCGACTACATGCTCGTGCCCGACGATCGGGAACAGGCGGTAGTCGACGGGCTCAAATCGGCAGTGTCGGCAATGTACCCAACGCTGCTCGCCAACCCCGATTACACATCGATCGTCAACGACCGGCACCACCAGCGGCTGCAGGACTGGTTGGCGGACGCGACGGCCAAGGGCGCGACGATCGAAACAGTCAATCCGGCGAACGAGGACTTCGCGAGCAGCAACACGCGCAAGATGCCGCTCCATATCGTCCGCGACGCGACCGACGACATGATCGTGATGCAGGAGGAGATTTTCGGCCCGATCCTGCCGGTGCGCCGCTACGACGGGATCGACGCCGCGATCGCCGAGGTCAACCGTCGCGACCCGCCGCTCGGCCTCTACTATTTCGGCGACAACGACGCCGAGCGCCGCCGCGTGCTCGACCGCACGATCTCGGGCGGCGTGACGCTCAACGACGTGATCTTCCACATCACCAACGAGGAACTCCCGTTCGGCGGCGTCGGCCCGTCGGGGATGGGGGCGTATCACGGTGCGGACGGCTTCAAGACCTTCAGTCATGCCAAGGCGGTATATCGCCAGCCGAAGATCAATGTCGCCAAACTCGCGGGGATCATGCCGCCTTATGGGAGGGCGACAATGGCTAGTGCGCGGCGGCAGATGAAATGATGAAAACGCTGGGGAATGATCGCGACTGGGCATCAGTGGACGGTGACATTTGCCGCGTAGTTAAATTCTCACCGTTGGCGACGATTTCGGCTGACCGAATCGAAGGGCAAGGTTGGAACAAGCCTTACGCGTTCGTCACTATAGAATCACGACGCTTTGCTTCAGGTGCTATTGGCGTCATCGCACACAAACTCGATTTCAGACACCTTTGGATGGCATTCTACGACTACGGCCTAACGGATGCTGAAGAGGTGAATATCGCTTGGACTAAGTCGACCCTAAGAGGCCCTTGGAAGTTTTTGTCTGGCTTTGCGCCGGGATTGGCTGTGATGATCTGCAAAGCGGGAGCTTACGAACTCATCACCGATCGGAATTGTCGGCCCGATTTGACAGGTCGGGCAAGGTGGGAAGCCGAGAAGCCAATCATCGACTTAACTCCCGAGGTCTATCAATAGCCGATAGAGTGCGGAGCAATGCTCACCGGCCCGGCACCTCCGCCTTCGGAAACCCCGACCACACCTCGTCATAATCCTCGTCGAGCGCGCTCGTTTCCAGCGCGTAGTCGGTGCAGTGGAACACCCAGCGGCTTTCGATCATGAACGCCATCGTGCCGTCGATCTTGTGCGGCTTGAGTTCGGCCTCGCTCGCGCCTTTCCAGCTCGCGACGTCGGGGCCGTGCCCGCTCATCTGGTTGTGCAAGGACATCGCGCCCGGGCGGAAGCCTTCGGCCTTGGCGTCGTACGCGCCATAGAGGAGCCCCATGCACTCGCTCATCGTGTTGCGGTGGAACCAGGGCGGGCGGAACGTGTCCTCCGCGACCATCCAGCGCGGCGGGAAGATCACGAAATCGGCGTTCGCGGTGCCGGGCACGTCGCTGGGCGAGGTGAGGACGGTGAAGATCGACGGATCGGGATGGTCGAAGCTGATGCTGCCGATCGTGTTGAAGCGCGTGAGATCGTAACGGTACGGCGTGTAATTGCCGTGCCACGCGACGACGTCGAGCGGGCTGCGGCCGAGGTTGGTGGTCCAGAGCAACCCCCCGAACTTTTGCACCAGTTCGTAATCGCCCTCGACGTCCTCGAACCAGGCGACCGGCGTCTCGAAATCGCGCGGATTGGCGAGGCCGTTCGAGCCGATCGGGCCGAGATCGGGAAGGCGGAAGGCCGCTCCGTGGTTTTCGGCGACATAGCCGCGCGCGGGGCCATCGGGCAGGGCGACGCGGAAGCGGACGCCGCGCGGGACAACCGCGACCTGGCCGGGGGCAATGTCGATCCGGCCGAGTTCGGTCAGAAGCGTCAGGCCGCCCTGTTCGGGCAGGATGAGCAGTTCGCCGTCGGCCGAGGCGAAGACGCGGCTCTCCATGTCCTTCGCCGCCGTATAAACGTGCATCGCCACACCA
>JAFEEZ010000061.1 GCA_018240825.1 Pseudomonadota bacterium
ATCAACTTCCGCACCTCGCAGGGGCCGATCGGCAGCTCAGGTATCGCCGGCGCGCTGAACTACACGTTCAACGCGGAGGACGGGAACAACCCGAACGTCAAGCCGGCCAAGTCGACTTCCTGGTCGTTCGGCATCGTGCTCAAACCCGATGCCATACCGGGCCTCAAGATCGATGCCGAATATAACCGTGTCGATGTCGGCGGACTGCCCGGCGGCATCGGGTTCAACAACATCCTGAGCGACGTCAATCTGAACGGCTCCAACTCGATTTTCTATAACAACATCGCACTGGGCAACTTCCCCGGTTTGACGGGCGCCAGCAATGCCGCGTTTGCGACGCCCGGCGCGCTTGGAACATATTTGTCCAACGCCGCCAACGCGACCTCTCCCAGCACGTTCGGCAACCTCTATCTAGTCGACCGGTTCACCAATCTGGGCGCCACCAAGGTGCGCAGCCTCAATTTCACCACCAGCTATGATCTCAGCCTGGGTGAGATGGGCTCTCTCAGCTTCCTCAATCAGACGGCGGTGCTGATCAGTTTCAGGAACCAGGCTCTGCCGGTGACTGGCGCGACCGTCGCTGCGACACAGCTTCCCTATCGGTTCGACGGCTACACGACCCAGGGCGGCGGCGCGCAAGGCACGCTGCCCAGGCTCCGCATGTACACGTCGCTCGACTGGGTTGCGGGGCAGTGGAATCTTGGCATTGCAAACACCTATATCGGGCCGGTGCGCGACGTCGGTGCCGGCGGGTCGAGCTTCTTCGTTCAGTACAATGCCGGCAATCCCCAATATATCGTCGGGCATGTCCGCGCCTTCTCGTCGTGGGATTTGCGCGCAAGTTGGTCGTCGAACAAGGATCCGGGCGCCAACGGCTTGAGGTTGACGGCCGGGGTCAACAATCTGTTCGACCGGATGCCGCCCATATCGACCAATATCAACCCGGCAGCAGGCGCCGCGGCGGGGGCCACAGCGTGGCGCGCCGAAAACAACACCGACGTTGGCACATACGGCGCGATCGGACGACTCGTCTATGTGTCAGCCCAACTGAAGTTCTGACGAGCGCGGTCGCATATTCGGCACGCGGCGCAAGCTGAGCGAAGACCCGTCTCGCCAGCGAACGGAGCGCCGCCGGCTTGCGACTCGTCTCCTCGGCCCATTCCGCCGCGCGGCAACAGATGAGGCGACAGCTTCCCGTCAGCTTGGCTCACTAGAGCCGACGCGATCCAAGCCAGGAGAGGGAACAATATGTATCGCAAGTTTCTAATGATCGCCGCGGCCGGCGGCATGGCGCTCGCCGCCGCGGCGAGCGCGCAAACTGCGGCCCCGGTGGCTGCCGCGCCCGCCAAGAACTGGACCGCGCCGGCGGCCAAGATCTATGCCCAGAAGCTCTCTGACGAGACGATGAAGGCCCATCCTGAGTTGCTCAGCGTCACGCTTCACGGCGTGCCGCCGGGCGCTCCCGCGGACACCTACACGATGTTCGCGGGTTCGTATCCGGAGCGCATCGGCAACCCCGACGACCCCGACGATATCGATGTGTCGAAAAAGGGCATAACCATCGTCGATCCGCGTTGGCGCCGCACCAAGGACCCTGCGCCCAAGTTCGTCGTTCTGATGCCGCTCCGCGACGTCAAGGGCGAGAATATCGGGCTCGTCGTTTACGCCTTCAAGGTGCCGGTCGAATCGAACGCTGGCGAGCGCAAATTCTATACCCAGGCGCTCGATCTGCGCGATGCGCTCGCCAAGAGAATCCCGAGCTACGAGGCGTTGTTCGCGCCAGCCCAATAATGTCGGCGGGCCGTATCGATCGAGGCGTGGGCCGATCCATTTTCGGTCTCGACGCCGCCGGCTATCATGCGGCCCGGCTCGACTATCCTGACGCTCTGTACGACCAAATCTTCGATTGCGCGGACGGTCCCGTTCGCGCGATCGTCGAGATCGGCGCCGGCACCGGACACGCCACCGCGAAGTTGCTGGCGCGGGGCGCGGAGCGGCTGGTCGCGGTCGAGCCCGACCCAATGCTTGCCGATTACCTCCGCACTGCTTTCGCCGGCGAACCGGTGGAGGTCGTCAATCGCGATTTTGTATCCGCACCGATCGACGGCGCTTTCGATCTCGTCGCTGCTGCTTCGTCGTTCCACTGGCTCGATCCCGACGCCGCGTTACCGCGCATCCGTGCGCTGCTGAGGCCGGGAGGCCGGGCGGCCTTGTGGTGGAACGCCTATCGCCAGCCAGGTATCGGCGATCCGTTCGCTGACGCGACGATGCCGTTGCTCGACGGCATCGACCTGCCGCCATCGGAATCGATGCGCGGTCATTACTCGCTCGACTCCGACCTGCATATGGGACGGCTCGAGGCCGCCGGTTTCGCGGGGCTGGAACATTATGTCTATCGGCGCGAGCGCACGCTGACGCCGGCCGGCGCCCGCGCGCTTTACGCCAGTTACTCGTTCGTGCGTGCGCTACCCGATGATCGCCGCAATGCCTTGCTTGACGCGCTGGGCGATCTGGTCGAGCGCGATTTCGGCGGCGCGGCGCCCAATGTCGTGTTGAGCGCGCTCTATCTTGGCCGGCGAAGCGCCTGATCGAGCCTCGCGAGTTGGACGCGCGTCTCGGCCGCGGTCAGCGGAAAATAGCCTGAATAGCGAACGCGCTCCTGTCCGTCTCGGCTGAGGACGAAGCGCAGGAAGCTCGCAATTTGCGGCGGAATCGCGCCATGGGCGAGACGAATATACATATAGCGCGTCAGCGGGTAGCGGCCGCTCGATGCACTCTCGGCGTTGAGCGGCGCATACATTCCGTCGGCGCCGGCAACGTCGAGCGCGCGGAGCGCCGGATCGCCTTCCTCGAGCCCGCCGAAGCCGATCGCCGCGGGATCGTTGAGGACAGCCTTGGCCGTGTCCGCGATCGGCGCTTCGACCGCGGCGGCATTCCAGTCCCCTCCGCCGAGGATCATTCGCTGCATCGACATGGAATTGGGCACCACGCGCGGCGGCATCCGAACATGGATGGGGCGGTCGGCCCAGTCGCCCGTCAGCCCTAATTGCCCCCACCGCGTGATCGTCGGGTTTGCGCTGAAAATCCCGGCCAACTGCGCGACGGTAATGCGTCTGATCGGGTTCGCGGAGTTGACCAGGATCGCCTGCGCCGTCGTGCGTTGCGGGGTGTCGAACCCGCCGCGCGCCACGGCGATCTCGACAGGTGCGCCCGAACCGTAGACCGATCGCCATCCGGCGAGTTCGTCGGGCCACAATTCGCGCCCCATCGGGGCGATGTCGGCCTGCCCGGTCAACAGTGCGTCATAGCCGTTGAGCGTGCCCAGATGCTCCCACATTTCGCCCTTGCCGACACCCGGTTGGAGTGCGGCGAAACGGCATTCCCAGCTGTCCATCAACGCCTTCATGCCATCGCTGCCGATGCTCCGTATCGCGCCCGACAGACGCGGAACGGGGCGATAGGACGGGAGCGCGGCATCGAGCGGAGCCACGAAACCGTCGAGCTTGGCGCGCTCCACAGCACGATCGGCGGCGTCGAGCGGTATGAACCCCGCTGTCTGGCTCAGCGTGCGCTGGCCATCCGCGCTGAGCGCCAGCGCGATGAAGTCGGTGATCCGTTTGGGCAGCGGCGCGCCAGGACGGCGGTTAACCGCGATGCCGGCTGGCCGGCCGGCGATCGCGCCGATCCGGATGACCAGCGGCTCCTTCATCATGTCGCCATGAAATTGATGCTCATACGGCGCGATCTCGGCGGGGCCGAACGCGCGTGCGACGGGAACGATGTCGGCTAGTTCGAACATCAACGCGCCAATCGCGCGTGCGCCGCCGCCGAAATCCCAGCCGAGCGGCTCCGCTGCCCCGGGATGCCGCGCGCGATAGAGCGCGAGCACCCGGTCGAGCGCCGGCTTTAGGGCCACGTCGCCCATCGCGCTGGGCGCGCGGTCCAGCGTCGCGTCGGCGGCGCACACGGCGGGCGTCGCCGCAGCCGGGACGGGAAGCATCGCCACCGCGGCGAGCAGGCCTTGAGTCACGCGCATCATTCTCTCCTCGTTGGCACGTCGCCGCCTAGCCGCATCGGCGACAATCCGTCGAAACGCCTATGCCGTCCTCCGCCCGACGGACGCGACAGCGTTGTGACAGCTTCGCAGCCTTACATCGTCCGACAAGCGAGCGACCGAAGAGTCGCGCTCGGGAAAAGGAGCAGCGTGCCGATGCGCTTCGATCGCATTTTTTCGTGGCGTCGCCTGACAATGGTGGCGGCGTTGATTTTCACGCTTCTGGCCGCGTGCCTGCCCGAAGCGGCGGTAGCGGAACCGCGCATGGAGCGATTGACGCTCGTCGTGCCCGCGGCGGTCGGCGGCGGCTGGGATCTCACCGCCAAGGCGATGAAGGTGTCGCTCGAGAAGGAGGGATTGGTCGGACAGGTCAGCATCTTGCGCTATCCGGGCGCCGGCGGCCTGATCGGCCTGTCGCAATTTGTCGCCGCGCATCGCGGGCAGGACGACGTGCTGTTGTTGGGTGGTCTCGTCATGCTCGGGTCGTCACTTCGCGACGAATCGGCGGTGACGTTGCGCGACGTCGCGCCGATCGCCCGGCTGACCGGTGAATGGAGCATCGTCGCGGTGCGGCGAGATTCGACGTTCCGGTCGATCGGCGACGTTAAGGCCGCGCTCAAGCGCGACCCGGCCGCGGTGCGGTGGCTCGGCGGGGCGCTCGGCGGACCGGATCAGGCCGTGGTATGGCTGACCGCCGAGCGGCTGGGCATCCCGCTCGATGAAATGACCTATTTCGGGCGCGCCGGCGGCCGCCGCGTCAGCGACTCGCTCGTCGAGGGACGGGGCGACATCGGGGTTAGCGGCTTCGCCGAATTCGCCCCGCGCATCGCCAGCGGCGAGTTCCGCTTGCTCGGCATCGCCGCGCCGCAGCGGGTCGCCGGAGTCGAGGCGCCCACCCTGCGCGAGGCCGGCCTGGACATCACCATGATGAATTGGCGCGCGGTGTTCGCGGCGCCTGGCCTTGCCGCGGATCGGCTGGACCGTCTGACCGCGCTGATCGCCGCGATGGTGCATTCGCCGAGCTGGAAGGCGGAGCTCCGCGACAACCGCTGGACCGACACCTATCTCGCAGGCAGCCCGCTGCTGCAATTCATCGATCGTGAACAGACCCGCTGGACGAGCCTGGTTGCGCCGCCCACCCGGATCGACGACCAGCCGATAACGGTTTCGAGCTGGCAGCCGAGCTGGGGCCGATTGGCGATGCTCCTGACGATGATCGGTGCGCTAGGCGCGTTCGCCGCGTCGCTGCTGCTGCAACTGCGTCGCCGTCGCCGGGCCGCCGCCGAGCTCGAACGGCGCTGCAGCGAGCTAGCCGACAAGCTGCGCGAATCGGCGGTCAGCGCCGGCAAGCTGGTCAAGGATGGGATCGACGTCGATTTCACCGACTGGAAGCTTTCCACCGCCGAATGCGATGTCGCCTGGCTGATGCTGCGCGGCCTCCCATTGCGCGAAGTCGCCGAGGTTCGCGGCACCAGCGAGCGAACGGTTCGTCAGCAAGCGCAAGCAATCTATCGCAAGGCCGGACTGGAGGGCCGATCGGACTTGGCGGGACGCGTTCTCGAACGCTTCATCTGAACATTGCGCCTATGCGTTCGGTCAAACGACGGATCGCATTCGGCCGCGGTTTTGGCAGTGTGTTGCCATGCAGATGCCCCTGAACGTCCGCCCCAGCGACTTTGCGCGCGTGCGCCCGCGCCAGTTGGTATGGCTGGCGCTTGCCTGCGTCGCCGGGACCGCGTTCGCCGCGACTCGACCGATTCTGTATCACTCCGAACAAACCCGGCTCGTCGGCAACCTTACGATCGTCGGTCCGCGGGCAACCACCGGCGTTGTAACGCGCTGGGCAGCGATCCTGCGCCGTGAACATCCTGGCGTTCGGATCATCGTCATGCCGCTCGGCGCCGGCGCCGCGGCTGGTGCGATGGCGGATGGCGACGCCGATGTCGCATCGATGATGCGTCGCATGCGCCCCAGTGAACGCGCGATGGCGAGCGCGGCGAATAATGCGGTGCATGGCGTGC
The DNA here is from genome assembly GCA_018240825.1 of Pseudomonadota bacterium. GTDB lineage: Bacteria > Pseudomonadota > Alphaproteobacteria > Sphingomonadales > Sphingomonadaceae > Sphingomonas. The sequence continues at coordinate 6,076 of JAFEEZ010000061.1, forward strand.
TGGTCGGCTACACCGCGCCAGCGCGGCGCCCGCTATACATCTATGTCAACAACGCCGGGACGGGCGGTAACCGGGCCGGTGCGGAATTCTTGCGGGTTGCGCTTAGCGGCGAAGGGCAGGCGCAGGTTCGCGCCAGCGGGTTGCTTGCGCTGGGAAGCGCTGGGGCGCGTTCCGATGTCGATGATTTCGGCGGCTGAACAATAAGGGAAACGATTGGTATGCGGATGATCAGGATCGTGCTGGCTGCCGTCAGCTTGTTGATCGCGGGCGCGGCGATGGCGCAGGACGCCGATCCGCCGATCAAACCGGGAGGCGTCACCTGGATCGAACCCAGCGCCCCCCCGGTATATCCGCAGACCGACGCGGAGAAGAAGGCGGGTATGCAGGACGGTCGAACGCTCCCCGCTCCCGAATTGCTCCAGCCTTCGCTGGACCCAGCGCTGCCGCATTACGTTCCGACCAAGGGGTTGCGGATCAAGGCGAGCTTTCGCGCGGGTTCGTCGGATGTCCTGCCCGGATTGGTCGCGGCGTGGGTCGCCGCGTTTCGCAAATACCACCCAGGCTTCCAGCTGACGATCGAGCGCCCGCTCGCCGGAAGCCTCGGCGCGCTCGAGCTGATCAAGGGCAACCTCGACCTCGTGTTCGTCTCACGCGAATTGAAACCGAGCGACATTTCGGGATTCAGCGCAAAGTTCGGCTATCCGCCATTCTCCGTGCCCATATCGGGGGGAACCTGGCGGCATTTCGGGTTTCTCGACGCGATTGCGTTCATGGTCAACCCACAGAACCCGATCCGTCAGTTGACCTTCGATCAGCTCGACGCCGCCTTCTCCGCGACCAGGCTGCGCGGCGGCAAGCCGATCAAGACCTGGGGCGATCTCGGCCTGACCGGCGAGTGGGCGGACAAACCTGTTCACCTTTATGGTATCAAACCGTGGAACGGGTTCGAGGAGTTCGTTCGCGAGCGCGTGCTGTCGACGCCGCAGGGCCGCGGCGAGTGGAACGACCAGATCCGCTTCGACGAAACCTTCTTCAAAATCGCGCGTCGCGTCGCGGCCGATCCGTACGCGCTCGGCTATACCGGTTTGTCGGCGATCGATTCGGAAGTGAAGGTCGTGCCAGTGAGTGTCGACGGCGCGCCCGCGCTCTCACCGTCCTACGAGAACGTGGCCAGCGCCGCCTATCCGCTGTCGCGAGTCCTATACCTCAACACCAACGCCCGGTCGGGCGCGGCGCTCAATCCGTCGCTGCACGAGTTCGTGCGTTTCATCCTGAGCAAGGAAGGGCAGGCCGTGGTCCGCGAGCAGGGCATCTATTTGCCGCTGCGGGCGACTCAGGTCGCGGCCAGCCGATCCTATCTCGACGGCAAGTGATCGCGCGGGCCGCCCAACGCGCCGCGGCGATCGCGCTCATGACCGCCGCCGCGCCGCAATCGTCGGGATACCGGACGCCCGACGGGAACTATCGCATCGTCGGATACAACGACATGGCGGAGATGCTTGGCGCCGCGACGCGCCGGGTCGCCGAGTCCGGCTCGCGGATCCGCTACAAGCTCGAATTGAAAAGCACGCGTTCGGCGCCGCCCGCCCTGATCGCCGGAACGTCGTTGCTGGCGCCGATGGGGGCGGCGATGGAGTCCGGCGACCGCGCGGCGTTTCGCGCGGCATGGGGCCGCGATCCGATTGTGTTTCATATCGCGCACGATTCGCTCACGCCCGGAGCGCTGTCGTCGCCGACGGCGATCCTGGTCTCGGTAGACAATCCGCTCCGATCGATCACGCTGGCGCAAATCCGTTCGATCTACGCACCCGGCCCCGGCGCCCCGGCGATCAGGACATGGGGGCAGATCGGGCTGCGCGGCGGCTGGGCCGACCGACCGATCCGCGCGATAGGGTTGGCGCGGGACACCGCGATCGGACGCTTCGTGCTCGCCGGGCCCTTGCGAGCCAAAGCCCTGGCGGCGACGGTCGAAACCAAACGCCAGTCGCGCGATGTCGCGGACGCCGTAACGGCCGATGACGGCGCAATCGGCCTCGCCAACGCAAATCTCGCGGGGCCGCGCCTGCGCGCGGTGACGATCATCGACAATCGCGGGCTGGCCGTCGCACCGACTCGCGATGGCATCCGGTCGGGACGCTATCCGTTCGATCGCTTCCTGCTCATTTACGCGCGGCGCGAGTCGGACGGCCGCTTGGCGCGGGCCACGACCGCGTTGCTGCGCGCCCTGTTGTCGCCGGCTGGCCAGCAAGAGATCGGCCGCGAAACGCTGGGCTATATTCCGCTCAACGCCCGCGAATTGGCAACCGAACGAGCCAAGCTCGGAAGCGTGTCCGGGGACCATTCCTGAATAGCGCTTCACCTCGGGTTTAGCTTCCGCTCCAGCGGCCGACTTATACTGGTGGGGAGCTGAACGCGCGACACGGGCGCGCCACCCGTCAAAACGCTGTTGTGGTAGAAATAGCGTAACAAAACCAGTGTGTTGTGCTGTCCGTCATTTAACGGATGGAGACGACTTGGACAATTTGGAAGGGTCACGGTGACTCAAAGCGCGATGGTGCGTGGATAACCCTTAATGTGCCTGGGGAGGTTTGTATGATCGGCAATCGGAACAAGCTGGACGTGGCCGCGCGCGCGCGGATGATTGGCGCGTGTTCGCTGTTCGCGCTCGCGTTCGGGATCGCGGCGCCCGCGAATGCGCAGACGACACCCCCGTCCCCGCCGCAGGACACGCCAGCCAACGCCGGCGTCCAAAGCGACCAACCCGACGCAACCGACAACACGACGGGCAACACGCCCGACGACATCGTCGTCACGGGGCGTTTCACTAATGAAGGGTCGTCGAGCGCGACCAAGATGGACATTCGCGTCCTCGACACGCCGGCCAGCACGCAAGCCTATAACAATAACTTCCTGAGAGCGATCGAGACGAGCAACGTGTCCGACCTTTATCGCTTCATGACGGGCGTTCAACGCGCGGGCAACACGAGCTACGACATCACCTTTCGCGGGTTCAAGACGTCGGGCAACGATCGCGGAGCAATCCTGACCGATGGGCTGCCCGGCCAGGCGGTGCGCTTCGGTTCGCCGCCGACGATCGGCACCGACCATATCGAGCTGGTCAAGGGGCCAACTGCGGTGCTTTACGGCCAGGGCCAGCCCGGCGGCTTCATCAACATCATCACCAAGAAACCTAAATCGACCCCCGAGTTCGAGATGCAGTTCAAGGGCCTGCTGGGCGCCAGCAGTTATGGCCGGGAGCTGGGGGGACTGTTTTCGTTCGACTATACCGGGCCGGTCACCAACGACGACACGTTGCTGGTCCGGGTGGTCGGCGAGACCGGCTATACCCGCGGGTTTCGCCAGTACGCCTACGAAAAGCCGATCTACATCGCGCCGAGCGTCACGTGGAACATTACGCCGCGAACGTCGCTGACGCTGGCGGGCGAATATCGCTACGTGAAGACGCATCTGGACACGTATCTTGTCGCGCCCGGCAACGACGCCAGTCTGATCGCCAAGATCGACACCAATTATCAGGAGCCGAGCGACTTTCTGGTCGAACGCGGCGCGGTCGGCAACGTGTTCTTCAACCACCGCTTCAGCGACAATCTAAAATTCTATGTCGGTTATCGTTACGTCGACCATTACGATACTCAGACCGATTTCGACGTTGTCGGTTTCGCCGCGGCGCCGAACAATCTCAGCACGATCACGCGGCGCGCGCGGGGACAGATCAACCTGCGCACCTACAGCTTCGTGGACACCAACCTAACGGCGAAGTTCAAGATTGCGGGCATCGGCAACAACCTGCTGCTGGGTTTCAATGGCGGCCAGGAAACGGCGAGCCTGGACCGCACGCAATTCTATAATTGCGCGCCGACACCGGCGCCGGCATGCACGTCGCTCAATCTCAATATCTATAATCCGGCTACCGGCGTCGTCCCTGGGCCCGAAAGCTTTCCGCTGTTCAATACGAACCAGTCTGCGAATCTCAACTGGCGCTATACGACGCAAAATTCGCTCGGCGCCTATGTTTCCGACCTGATTTCGTTCGGCGACATCGTCAAGGTCATGCTCGGAGCGCGCTACGCCGACGAGCGTCAGACGATTGCGGACAAGCGGATCACGACGTTCGTCCCGATCTACAAGAAAGATCATAAGTGGTTGCCGCAGGGCGGTCTCCTGATCGAGCCGACGAGGAATCTAACGTTCTACGCAAGTTACAGCACGTCGTTCGTCCCCGTTGCCGCGTCGTCGCAGGATAATTTCGGGCTCAACCCGTTCAAGCCTACCGAAGCGAAGTCGTACGAAGGCGGCGTCAAGGCGGAGCTGTTCAATCACCGCGTGACGCTTACTGGCGCTTATTTCGACATTGAGCGCAAAAACGTGCTCAACAACTTCACGTGCCTCACCGCCGCGCAACTGACCGCCGCCGGGATCGCGATCCCGCCCGGCGCGACGATCGCGACGGGGACGTGCTCGAACCAGCTTGGCGCCGACCGCTCGCGCGGCTTCGAGATCGAGGTCAACGCCAACCCGCTTCCCGGGTGGAACATCACCGGCGGTTACGCGCATACCAAGGCGCGTGTGGTGTCGTCGAACATCACCGAGCAGGTCGGCGCGCGCCAGACCAACTCGCCCGACGACGCGCTCAATTTCTGGTCGCGCTATGACATCCAGGGCGGCCCGCTCGCCAATCTCGGGTTCGGGCTCGGCGTTTCCTATATCGGCAAGCGCGTCGGGTTGTTGCCGGTGCACCCGATCGCGGTGGGGCCCGAGAACGGCACGCTGCCGTTGAAGGCGTACACGACCGTCGACGCGGGCATCTATTACAAGGCGAACGACAATCTGGACCTGACCCTCAAGGTCACAAACCTGCTCGACGCGCGATATATCGAAAGCGCGGGATTTACCGCCAACATCCAGCTGGTGCCGGGCACCCCGCGCTACATGACGATGGTCGCACGCATGCGGTTCTGACGAGCGGCGGCGCCTTTCTCTTTGCGCCGCCGAAAATCGTGCGCACACGCGTGGGCGACCGTCGACAAAAAACGGGCGCGATCGAATGACCGCGCCCGGCAGGGGGGCAAAGAGCCCGCGGGGAAACCTACATCGTGTCGAGCTTGGCAAGCTCCTCCTTCACCACCGACGGTTGCAACGGAATATAGACGCCGTCGTCGGCGACTTGCTGCTGGCCCTCGCGGCTCAACACCGCCTTCAGGAATTCCTTCACCTTCGCAGGTAACCTGGTTCCGGGCCTGTGATTGACGTAGATGTAGACGTAACGGCTCAGCGGATAGCTGTGGTCGTAGATCGTCTGGGTGGTCGGGTAAACGCACTTGCCGCCATTCGTCTCCGACAGCGCCACCGCGCGCGTGTTGGGCGTGATGTTCGCGAGTAGCGCATAGGTCAGGCCGCCGGGACGTGCCTTCATGTCGTCGGCGGCGACGTTGAACGCGTGTTCGAACCCCTTGCCCTTGGTGAACTGGATCCCGTCGCGATAGTTGCCCATCTTCATCACCTGGATCTTGAAATACCATTCGATCCCGTTGGGCGCCTTCAGGCCATAGAGGTGGATCGGCCGGTTGACCCAAGCGCCAGTGAGGCCGAGCTGTCCCCAGGTGGTGATGTCCGGCCCGCCGCGGTTGCGCGTCGACGAATAGATGCTGTCGAGCTGTTGCATGCTCAGGCATTTGATCGGGTTGTCCTTGTCGACCATGATGATCGACGCTGCGGGCTTGCCGAGCGACCCGACGCTGCCGGTAGCGACGCGGAATGGCGTGGCGTCGTAACCGAACTTGTCGCGAAACGCTTGCGCCTCCGCGGGAAGCAACTCGCGACCGACAGGCGCGAGATCGGAAATCTCGTTAGTCAGGCCGGGACCGCCGCTGCCCGACGCACGCGCCTCCATCGTCACGCTGAGCCGCGGATAGGCCTTGCGCATCATCTTGACCCAGCCCAGCGTCATTTCGTCCATGACGTCGGCGCCGACGACGTGCAATTCTTCCTCGGGCTGGACGTCGACCGGTCCCGGCGCCCAGACCGGCGTGCGCGGGTCGACCTTCAAGTTATGTTCGCGCTTGGCGTATTTGAGGGCATCGGCGGGCTGAAGCGCGATTGTCGCGCTCACGCCGAGGGCGGCGGCGGTCGTCGCCAGAGCGACAATGCGCCGGCGTCTTGCTGACGGTCTTGAGGACACTTTTCTCTCCCATGTGATCATCCAGGGAAACCCCTCGGATCGGGCCAAACAATACATTGCGTCCCTCACCGGCCCAATGCCGCCGATGACGCTCCGCATCCGTCCAATGACATATGGCGCGAGCGAGCGCGGCATGAGCATTATGTGAGGGTGCTGCTGTCCATCATCCTGTCGCTCGCCAGCGCGACCCCCGGTTTCGACCGGCCGGGTCCATGCACGACGGAGCGTCTCCGCGGGGCCGCGACGACGATCTCGGATGCGTTGGCCACGTCTTGGGTCGGGGCGTTCGCGCGGTTGAACCCAGGTTCGCGTATCAGCCTGATACGGCCCTCAGGCCCGCCGATCGGGGCGTCGAATGCCGGCTTGGCGGCTTTCCTTGGGGGACGAGCCGACTTCGCGTTCGTGACGCGAGATATCTCGGAACCCGATCTCGCGACATTCCGGGCGGCGCATGACGGCGACGATCCGATCGTCATTCCGGTCGCTTCGGGCGCCTGGGATCGTTTCGGATATCTGGACGCGGTGGTGATCGTGGTGAACGCGAACAACCCTGTTCGGCGGCTCAGCTATCGGCAGCTCGACGGAATTTTCTCGGCGAGCCGGCTCCGCGGATCAAGACCGTTGCGTCGCTGGAGCGACCTTGGCGTCGTCATGTGGCGAGACAGGCCGGTTCACGTCGTTGGTGGGGAAGCCTGGTCCGGCGAAGAGTCGGCGCGTGCGCTTACTGTACGCCGCTGCGTGTTGAGCGTGGGCGCTCGGCGGGGGGTGTGGTTGCCGGTTCCCGGGAGCGGCTCCGAGGCCGAGGTGGTCGACCGGGTCGCGGCCGACCCGCTCGGCATCGGCTTTACGGGCATGGGTCACGTGAAGACGGGCGTCCGCGTCGTGCCGATCGCGCGTGAGGATCGCGAAACCGCGTATCGGCCGACCCCGTTTTCGATCGCCAAGGATCGATATCCGCTCGCGCGAACCGTCGACTTGCTGATTGCGCCCAAGAGTGCTTGCGCTTCGGAACTGCGATCCTTCGCCCAATTCGTCGTCGGCGCTACCGGCCAGAACCTGGTTGTCTCCAGCGAGTTCCTCCCCTTGCCCGCGAATTTGCGAGCGAAAGCTTCACGACAGGCGCGATCGCTTAAGTAGAAACAGAAATCATGGAGGGACGGGATGATTCGATCGGGCGACGTGCGGAGTAGGTTACCGCTGACTCTGCTTCTGACTATGGTCGTTATTTTTAGCGCGATCTCGGTCATCCTGAGCTGGATACAAGACATGATTCTCTAGCTCCATCGGACCGGCGCCCACCCGCCGTTCCAACCTGCGCCTTTCAAGTCGCACGCCCCCACGCAACACCTCCGCCGAGGAGGAACGCCGCGATGAGCCAAAACGTGGATCGAACGACTCGGCGCAAGGCGCAAAAGAACCTTTCGCCGGCGTCACTCGGGTCTGGGTGTTCGCCGCGAACGGCGCGCAAAAAGCAGGCCAAGCTTGAAGCATATCCGATCGACTGACGCGGCACGTCGGTCGAGGATCGCGACAGAACGATCGCGGAGCCTATTTCCCGAAGCTCCATTGCGCCGACAAGCCGAAATAGAGCCCGCTGTTGAGAACGCGCTTCTCGACATAGGCAATCGGCGCGGCGCCGCGCAGCCCGGTGTACCGCTCGCGTACGCGGGTGGCCGCGCTGCTGGTCAGGTTCTTCGCGAAAGCGCGCACGGTCCAGCGCGACGTCGGCGCATATTCAACGAAAAGTTCGACGCGGCTGGGCGAGCGGTCGATTTCGACCTCGTCGATCTTGTAGCTGACCTCTTTTTGTCCCAGCACGAAATTGACTCCCCAGCGTAGATGTTTCGCGGAGAGATCGTGGGTGAAGCTGATCTTGCCCTCGATCGGAACGTCGCCTGAAATCGGCCGTCGCATGCCCGTCGCCGGATCGGTCGCGCGACTGCGCCGCACGAGCGCGTTGCCCTGCAGCGTCACGCCCTTCAGCCCCAGCTTGTCGAATGGCAGGATGAGGTCGATCTCGGCTTCGTCGCGCTGGCCGCTGCCGATATTGCCGACCGCGTCATACACCCCGCCCGGCGTAAAGACCGGCACCCGATCGATGACGTTGCTGACGGCTTCGCGCCGCGCGGTCAGTATGATCGATCCGCCGCCGAACCGGCGCTCCCACGCCAGTTCCGCGCGCCACAGGCTGTCTGGCTCCAGATCCTTGTTGCCGGCGGTTACAGTGCCCGCGCTGAGCGATGCCGAACTGACGAAATTCCCGAAATCGAGCTGCCCGACTTCGCGCTCGATGAGCAGGCGAAATTCGTTTGATGGCGACGGCGACCAGCGCGCGAGGAAGCGAGGCTTCAGGAACGCCAGCGATTTGGCCGACGTCGAATCGCCGCTCTGCGTGAGGCGTGACGTTTCGTAGCGCGTCCCTGCTTCGACCGTCAGCTTCGGCGTCAACCGCCACGTGGTGGTCAACGATAGCTCGGCGCGCCGTTCCTCAACCCGGACATTGGCGGCGGGCAGCGGGACGACCACGCCATTCTCCTCCAGCGTCCGGTGGCTGTCGAGCACGTTCAATGCGCCCTCCGCGCTAAGCTCGATCGAGACAAGCTGACCCTGGCGGCGGAAGACTCCGCGCACGATCGTCTCGGCCGCATCGGATAGCTCGCGGGTCGTTTCCGCACTGCCCGGGGATAACGCTTTGTCGGTCCCGTCGATGCCGGTCGTGCGGCGAATGCCGATCAGCTCGAATTGCCCGCGCCTGCTCAGCGACCGGTTGTATTGGAACCCCGCCTCGCGCGCCCGCGTCTTCACACGCTCGGTGCCGGATGCGTCGAACGTGAACGGAAACGTTACGCGGTCGCTGATGTTGGCGAACATGTCGGTGTTCTTGAGTAGTCCGTTGAACCGGACGGTGCCCCCGGCCAAACCCTGCTGGTAGCTGCCCGACACTTCCTTCACGTCGTTGCCTTCGGGCTGGCCGTAAACGGCAAGGCGAATCGGATCGCCCGCGGCGTCGTAGCGGTTGCGCAGGCCGAACCCGTGCTCGTCGTCTATCTCGGTGTAGATTGCGCCCGCGAGGTCGAACACCTTGTCGCCGACGCCGTAGGTAAGGTCGCCGCCCAAGCGATAGGCGCGATAATCGCGCCGATAGAAAGCGCCCTCGGCCGATGCCCGGCCGGACAGCGAGCCGACGCGATTGCGCACGATGTTGGCGATTACGGCATAGCCCTGCATGTCGAACCCCGAGCTGCCGCTGCGGATCAGTTCGATATGGTCGACGGCCCGGGCGGGAATTCGCTTCAGCACTTCCTCAAGCGTGTCCTGCTTGCTTGACGGTCGCCGTCCGTCGACCAGGACGTTGCCGCCCGCCCCAGCATAGCCGCGTAGCTCGGAGTCGCCTTCGATCAGACGGAAGCCGGGGAGCAGCTTGACCATATCGAGCGCAGTCGTCGGCTGGGCGCGGGCGAAGCTGTCGGCGGAAAAGCTGGTGATGTCGGCACGCTCCGCGGTCTGCGCGAGGGCCGGTGCGATGGCGGTCGCGGCAATCAGGGTCGCGACCAAACCGCGCGCGAAAAGCGATCCTCTGGACATGGGTGGACCTTCTCCGGGTGAAGCGGCGGTCGGCCGCCGCGAGACTGCCCATTGCCAGCCGATCACTGACGCGCGGCATGCGGGAAACGTCAGTTTGGCGTCAGCGGCGGCGTGCGATACGCCGGGCCATGATGCACTCCTTCCTCATCCTGCGCCGCATCGCGCTTCCCGCGATGACCTTGGCGCTCATCAGCATTTCGCCCATGGCGTTCGGATCCAGTGCGCCAACGGCGAAGTCCGACAAGGCGGACCGCAAGAAGCGCGAGCAGGCGGCGATTCGCGAAGCGTTGCGGCGGGGCGAGTTCGTGCCGCTGCCGCGCATTCTCGCCAACGCGCAGGCGCGGGTTCGTGGCGAGATATTGAAGGTCGAGATCGAGCAGGAAAGCTGGGGGTTCAAATACGAGGTCAAGATCCTCAGCGCCAATGGCCGCGTGCGCGAAGTTCAGCTAAACGCCAGGACGGGAGCGGTAGTCGCCGTCGAGGATGATTGATGCGAATCCTGCTTGTCGAGGATGATCCCCAACTCGCCGCTGACCTGAGCGAAGCGTTGAGTGCGGCGGGGTTCCTGGTCGATCACGCGACCGACGGCGATGACGCTTGGTTTCGCGGCGAGATCGAAGACTATGCGCTCGCGGTGCTCGATCTCGGCCTGCCGCAACTCGACGGGTTGAGCGTGCTCAAGCGATGGCGCGCCGCCGGCCGATCCTTTCCGGTCCTGATCCTGACCGCGCGTTCGGACTGGACGGAGAAGGTCGAGGGCATCGAGGCGGGAGCGGACGATTATCTGGCCAAGCCGTTTCAAATGGGGGAACTGATTGCGCGCGCGAGAGCGCTGGTGCGTCGCGCCGCCGGGCTCACCAGGCCGATCCTGACGATCGCCGGGCTTTCGCTCGATACGGTGCGGATGGCGGCCACGGTCGACGGCCGGCCGGTGCGGCTGTCGCAGCTCGAGTTCCGACTGCTCGACCTATTGGCGCACAATATCGGACGCGCGGTCTCCAACGGCGAGGTAGCTGAGCATCTCTATGGCGGCGACGACAGTTCGAGCGCGAATGCGGTCGAGGCCGTCGTCACGCGCCTGCGCCGCAAGGTGGGACCCGACATCATTGAGACCCGGAGAGGCTTCGGCTATTCGCTCGGCGGCGGAGAGGGGTGAAGCGCGCGTCGCTTCGGCTACGCCTGCTCACCGCGGCAGGGGGCACGTTCTTTCTTGCGCTGACTTTGGCCTGGCTTGGCCTGACCTGGCTTTTCGAGCGACATGTCGAGCGTCGCGAAGCGGCGGCGTTGATCCGTGCCGCCGAGGTCCTCGTGGGCGGGCTGCGGGTCGGTCCGGATGGCGTCCCGATCGCCGACGCGCTACCCGATGACCGTCGTTTCGAACTGATTGCGAGCGGTTTGTATTGGCAGTTGTCGACCCCTGCGGGCACGCGCCGTTCGTCATCGCTTTGGGACCAGGTCCTCGGCCCTGTTCGCGCGACCGGCGACGCCTGGGAAACGCGCAGCGTGGCCGGGCCGTTCGGCGGCCGCGTGCTCGTCGTTGGCCGCCTCGTCCGCCCCGATCGCGCCGGACCTGCGGTCGTGGTTCAGGTCGCGGAGAACAACAATGACGTCGTCCTTGCCGAGCGCGAGTTCGGGCGGGAACTGGCCATTTCGCTGTTGGGGCTATGGATCGTTCTGTCGGCCGCGACCTGGGCCCAGGTGCAGCTTGGGTTGCGTCCGCTCGCGCGTATCCGCGACCAGATGGAACGGTTGCGCCGTAACCCGGCGGCGCGTCTTCCCGACGACTATCCGTCTGAAATCAGTCCGCTCTCTCAGGCGATCAACGCGTTGGCGGATGCGCGCGGCGACGATCTTGTCCGCGCGCGCAATCGCGCGGCCGATCTGGCGCACAGTCTCAAGACTCCGCTCGCCGTGATGGCGGCGCAAACTCGCCGCGCGCGCGCCGCCGGCGCCGACGAAGCCGCCGATGGACTAGAGCGCGCGGTAGCGGCGATCGGGGCTGCGCTGGAGACAGAGCTGGCGCGCTCGCGCGCCGCCGCTGCGCGCGGCGCCGCCGAACTCGGGCATGCCCGTCCGCTCCCTGTCGTCGACCGGCTTATCGGCGTTATCGAACATACTGAACGCGGCGAGATGATCGCGTTCGAGGTCGATGTCGACGCGGCGCTGACCGTGCCGGTCGCCGCCGACGACCTGGCGGAGATGCTCGGCGCGTTGATCGAAAACGCCGCTCGACACGCCCGCCGCATGGTCAGGGTCGCGGGACGTCGCGAGCCGCCAGGGCGATCGGTTCTGACGGTCGAGGATGACGGTCCAGGTATCGACGAGGCCAGTGCCGCAACCGCGCTGATGCGGGGCAGGCGACTCGATGAAACGGGCGCCGGTCACGGCTTCGGCCTGTCGATCGTGCGCAACCTGATCGACGCGACGGAAGGCGAGATTCGATTCGGCAGGGCGGGTTTGGGCGGCCTCAGCGTTTCGTTGAGCTGGGCGCTACCCTGAACCGGCCCGGATCACCTACACCACGAACCGGCACCGATCCTGCGGCGTGCGCGTGTCCATGTTGCGGCCGCGGTTGAGATGGTCGTCGATTTCAGCGGCGGCGCCGATCATCCGGCCATAGAGAAATACGTTGAACGCCGCGGTTTCGAGGTCGCGCTCGTTCAACCGGC
>JAFEEZ010000062.1 GCA_018240825.1 Pseudomonadota bacterium
GAGCAGGAGCATCAGATGATCCAGGAACTGGGGTGCACCAAGGTCCAGGGATATTATTTCGGCCGCCCCCTTCCCGTCGCGGAGGCGCGCGCGCTGGCCGCAAGAAAATGGGGGGATCAGGCGGCGGCATGAGCCCGGCCTTGCGCTCCCATACGCTCCACGATAGGGAGCGCGCGGCCTAGGGGTGTAGCTCAGCTGGTTAGAGCGTCGGTCTCCAAAACCGAAGGCCCTCGGTTCGAATCCGAGCTCCCCTGCCACCGCCCGCGATGCACAGATTTAGCGAAGCTAAATGTGAGACATCGCGAGGCCGGCCGGCGGGCTTGGCCCGGCCGACGACGCGGCTTTGCCGCGGCGGGCATCGTGCAAATCGGAGAGGCCGTCACGGGAATAAATCCCGTGACGTCGAACGGTTCGGCTAACGCCGACCGCCGGCCGTCCTTTCGGCGTCTAAAGCCTAGCTGCGCTAGCCTTGTGCGCCTCGGGACTTGCTCCCGTCACGGCCCGCTGATACAGCCGCACCCAATCCGACATCGGAAATCCTTCGTCCGGCCCTTCACGGGGGCGGGCGGCGGTCCTATGTCCGGCGACGAACATTCATAGCGAGGCCAGCAAGCGTGGCGAAGACATCCCCGGTCGAATTCATCCAGCAAGTCCGCGCCGAAACGCGCAAGGTCGTCTGGCCGACCCGCCGCCAGACGGTGATGACGGGCGTCATGGTGATGATCATGACGCTGCTGCTCGCGATCTTCTTCTTCGTGATCGATTCGGGGTTCGAGGCGCTGGTCAAGCTGCTCCTCGGCCTCGCGACCAAATAAGGGTTCAGACGACGTGGCACGCTGGTACATCATCCACGCTTATTCGGGGTTCGAGGGCAAGGTCCGCGACGCGATCATGGCGGAGGCGACGCGCATGGGTCTCGACCAGCTGGTCGAGGCGATCGAGGTCCCGACCGAAACCGTCACCGAGGCGCGCCGCGGGAAGAAGGTGTCGGTCGAACGCAAGTTCATGCCGGGCTACGTGCTCGCGAAGCTCTCCATGAACGATGACGTCTATCACCTCGTCAAGAACACGCCCAAGGTGACCGGCTTCCTCGGCCCCAACGGCAAACCCCAGGCGATCAGCGACGCCGAAGCCGCGCGGATGCTCAATTCGAAGGAAGAAGCCGCCGCCCACGCGCCCAAGCAGCAGGTCAAGGTCGACTACGAAATCGGCGACAGCGTCAAGGTGCTCGACGGTCCCTTCGCGAGCTTCAACGGCGTGGTCGAGGAACTCGATTTCGACAAGGCGAAGGTCAAGGTCAGCGTGTCGATCTTCGGCCGCGCGACGCCGGTGGAACTGGACTTCGAGCAGGTCGAGCGAAGCAAGTAGGCGAACGCACGCGATCGGCGCAGGCTGATCGCGACTCGGGACGATCGGCCCGTCTCGCGCCAGCGGCGTCAGGCGGCGATCGAGCGCCCGGCGCCGGCGCGATACAGACCGAACAGCGCGGCGAAATGCTGATCCATGGTGCGGACGGCGCCTGCGCGCGCGGTCGCGCGACGGCGATGTTCGGCGGGGCGGTCGTCCAGAAAGGCGACGAGTTGCGCGGTCAGATCGCGCACGTCGCACGCGGCATAGCGCGCGCCGCAGCCGGACACGTGATGGTCCGCCGCCCCGCCCCGATCGGGCAGGATCATCGGCAGCCCGCTCGCCGCCGCTTCGGCCGCGACCATGCAAAAGGTTTCCGCTTCGCAACCGTGCGCCAGCGCATCCGCGCTGGCCAGCACCCGCGCAAGATGCGGCCGATCCGCCACCGGCGGCGCGACCGTGATGTGCGGCGAACCGAGCGTCGATCGGATCACGCGCGCGCGGTCGCGCCCGGCCCCGAGCAGGAGCAACCCGATCTCATGCGTCGAACCCGCGGCGAGCACCGCCTCGCACAGCATCGGCCAGCGTTTTTCGGGCGCCATTCGCCCCAGCCCGATCAACAGCGTCGCGTCTTCGCCCAGTCCGCACGTCGCGAGCATTTCGCCGCGCAGCGCCGGGTCGCGGAGCGCGGGCGAAAAAACGCCCGGCTCCACCCCCATCGGGATCGTTTGCGCCTTGCCGACTCCGCCCTCGCGCAGGCGGCGCGTCAGGTCCTCGCTCGCGCTCACGACGAAATCGAATTGCCGATCGAGCCTGCGCAGGTGCCGCCAATACCAGTCCATGCGGCGGTCGATCGTCTCGCGCGACAACAGCCCCCGCAACCAGCGGTACGGATAGGCCGACAGGAAGTCGCAATGCATGATCAGCGCGCGCGGCGCGGCCCCGCGCCAACGGCCGACCATCGCGGCGCTGGTCCATGGCGAAGCGACCTCGACCAGGTCGGGGGTCCAGCTGTCGAGCACGGCGTGCAGGCGCGCCTCGTCGTCGAAATAGCGGTAATTGCGGTCCAGCGGAAATTCGGGCGCGGCGATCGTCGCAATGATCGCCCCCGGGGCGACCTCAGTAACCCTGTCGTCCGGGCCCGGCGCAACGACCACGATCTCATGCCCCGTCGCCGGACCGGCCTTCAGCTTGCGTTCGACATAGGTGCGCACGCCGCCCCCGGAAGGGGTATAGAACGCGCACACGTCGACGATCCGCATCACCGCTCCTCCGCGGCGGCGCCCGCCTCGCAAGCCAGGTCGGCGAGCGCCAGGACCGCGCCGATCAGCACCTGGCCGGCCATGATAACCGCCGCGACCAGCGCCACGGTCTCGGCGATGTCGGGCGCGCCGCGCAGCATGCTGGCGGCGACTCCGGCGAACACCAGATCCTTGTTGGGCAGGAAAGGCAGGCGCGTGATGAACTGGCGCGCCGCCGCCAACAGCAGCCACCAGCCGGCCGACAAGCCGGGCGCCACCATCGCCCATAACAGCCCGACCGTCAGCGTCATCGCCAGCGACCGCGCGAGATGGATCGCGCCGATCCGCCAGAATTGCGCCCGTCCGACCGAAAGCAGCCGCCGCCGGAACAGCATGACCGCCATCGACGACCCGACCAGAACGATCGCCGACCATATCACCGGCGCGCCCATCGGACCGAAATTGAGCTCGCCCGGCAGCGCGACCGCTGCGAGCAGCAGGCCGATCGTCGCGATATTACCGGCCAGCGCCGACAACACTGCGACATCGCGCACCGTTCCGAACGGCGAGCCGGGGATCGCTGCGTGGCGCCGAGCCCACAGGTAGAATTGCAGTTCGCCCGAATAGCCGAACAGCAGCTCGTTCGAGGCCGACTTGCGGAACAGCGCGACGAGTCCCGACAGCGGCAGCGGCCACAGCCCGCGAAAGATCAGGAAGTCGCCGACCGGCTGGATCGACAGGAAGATCGCTACTCCGGCCCAGAACAGCCCGGACGTGGGCGTCATGCGCCCCAGGGCGTTCAGGTCGCGCCGCCCGAGCGCCTCGGCCACGGCGATGATGATCACGACCGACAGAAGCGGCCCCGCCCAACGAACCCACGGCGCGGCGTGGCGCTCGCCGGCGGCCCTGGCCCACTCGGCGACCGCGGCGACTTCCATTCCGCCGGTGGTCCGCGTCAATTCGGTCATCCGGCCGCTACCCTTCCTTCATGTCCTTCCCCGTTCGATGGTCGGCCGCCTGGCGCCCCCGCGGCGGGCAGAAGATCGCGATACCGGGCAAAACGCGCCCCGCGCGAAAGAGCGGAGATCGTCCGCGCGATGCTGTCGAGCAGTGCCGGGACATTGGTGTCTCCAGGATGAACGGCGACGCGCATCCATGGCCGCCGGGGCAGCGCGATGCGCGCCGCGGCGGCGACCGCCAGCGACGAAGCGATCCGCCAGCGGCTGCGGCTGGCCCAGGTGATAACGGGCCCCCGCGCGACGATCTCGCCTGTCGCGGGCCTCCACACCTTCATATGGTCCTCCGCCAGCGCGAATCCTTCGTCGGCGAGCGCCGCCATCGCGCCGGGACCGTAAAGCCATGCCGGCGCGATGAAGCCCGTCGCCGGACGACCGATAATATCCTCGATCAGCTTGCGTCCGTCCGCCATCCGGGCCCGCGCCGTGGCGCGGTCCAGCCCGAGGAACTCGCCCTCCCCCGCCGTCATCCGTTTCGCCTTGAACCGCGCCAGCGCGCCGTCATGCCTGCTCCGGTCGAGGTGAAACCAGCCATGAACGAACATGTCGACGCCCGAATCGGACCAGGCGCGCAACCGCGCCGCAAACGGCGTGCCGGGGCGGATCGGCGAACTGCCCCAGTGATCGGGCACGACCA
>JAFEEZ010000063.1 GCA_018240825.1 Pseudomonadota bacterium
AACAAGCTAGCTGAAAAACGGCGCGCGAAAAAGGCGGCTCGCGATGCTGCTAAACGCGCCCCTGCGATGCCGGACGGGCAGCCGGTCGTGCTTACCGGGCTGACCGAACTTCCCCCGCCGGACGGAGGCGTCGCCACGGCCGCCCCGCCGTCCGCCCAAGGCAGCGGCAGGGTGCCCCCCGGGATGCAGTTCCTCTATGGTTCGGGCGAGGCTGCTGCGCTGAGCTATCAAGCCTATCTGGGAGTGATCGATACGATCATCGCCAAGTCCAGCGACCGCGCGGTGGGACAGGCGGTTTTCTCGGTCGTGCTCGCGCCGGGCGCGACGCTTGAGGCGCCCAAGTTCGAAAGCTGCGACAAGAAACCGCTCGCGGTGGTGCTCGACATCGATGAAACTGCATTGCTCAACCTCGGTTACGAGGCGGACGACAGCCAGCGAGGCGGCCCGTACGACCAGTCGCGCTGGGAACGGTGGGAAAAGACCGGCGCGAACGCGGTGACCGCGACGCCGGGCATGATCGAGCTGGCTCGGGTATCGAAAGCGTCGGGCGTGAAGCTCGTGTTCAATTCCAATCGGATGGCGGCGAACGCGAAGGAAACCGAGGCGGCGTTGACCGGCGCGGGGCTGGGGCCGGTTGAGCACCTGAAGAATTTGTGGTTGCAGGGCGATGCCGGCGCCGGGAGCGCCAAGGACGCGCGCCGGGCGGCGATCGCGGCGCAATATTGCGTGATCGCGATGGCGGGCGACCAACTCGGTGATTTCAGCGATCTGTTCAACGCCCCCGGCCTCGATCCCGCCGCGCGCCGCGCCATGGCGCAAGGCCGGGCGGTGAAGATGCTGTGGGGGCATGGCTGGTTCATCCTGCCCAATCCGGTCTACGGAACGGCATTGAAGGGCGATCTCGACGCGGTGTTCCCGCGCGACAAACGCTGGACCGATCCGGGGCCGGCTCCTGCGCCTGCGTCGGCGCCAGTGGAGAAGAAATGAGCGACAAGCCGATCCCGATCGACCTGGCGCCGTTCGCCGGCATGCTCGACGGCGGCCGCGAGTTCCTGCGCGCTTGGGCCAAGCAGGATGGACCGACCAGTTACTTCGTGAATCCGCGCGCGCTCGGCCCCGATCCGGCGCTGTTCGGCATGGCGCTGGTCGATGCGGCGCGTCAGGCCGCCGCCGCCTGGGGCAAGGCGCTTGGTCGGCCGGGGGACGACATGCTCAACCGCATCTGGGAGGGGCTTGACGCCGAACGCGCCGCTCCGACCAGCGATTTGCCGCTTCCCATAGCGGTTGCCAGAAAGGACGACTGATGCCCTGGACACGCGACGACATGGCCGCGCGCGCCGCGAAGGAATTGCGGGACGGTTATTATGTGAATTTGGGGATCGGCATCCCGACGCTCGTGGCGAATCATATCCCTGCCGGGGTGGAGGTGACGCTGCAATCGGAGAACGGGATGCTCGGGATCGGGCCGTTCCCCTATGACGACCAGGTCGATCCCGATCTGATCAACGCTGGCAAGCAGACGATCAGCGAGTTGCCGCAATCGGTCTATTTCGGTTCGGAGCAGAGCTTTGCGATGATTCGTGGCGGACATATCGACCTGACCGTACTCGGCGCGATGGAAGTCGCGGAGAATGGCGACATCGCCAACTGGATGATCCCGGGCAAGATGATCAAGGGGATGGGTGGCGCGATGGACCTGGTCGCCGGAGTCAAGAAGATCATCGTCGTGATGGAGCACACGTCGAAGAACGGCGACCCCAAGTTCATTCCGGCCTGCACCCTGCCGCTGACCGGCAAGAACGTGGTCGACATGATCATCACCGATCTCGCGGTGTTCCAGCGGCCCGATCACAATTCGCCGTTCCGGCTGATCGAGGTCGCGCCGGAGGTGACAGTCGACGAGGTCGCGGCGAAGACGACGGCAGCGTATGAAGTCGCCGTCGCGGCCTAGCCGCGACCTATTTGCCGCGGCTTTGCCGGTGCTTCTCGAGGTCCAGCACGGCGTTTTCTCCACCCTCGGGCATTAGGCCCAGCCGCCGCGCAACCTCCTGGTACGCCTCGACTTCACCTCCAAGGTCGCGGCGGAAACGGTCCTTGTCGAGCTTTTCGTTGGTCGCGATGTCCCACAGGCGGCAGCAGTCGGGACTGATCTCGTCGGCCAGGATGATCCGGCCGTAATCATTGTCCCAGATACGCCCGAACTCAAGCTTGAAGTCGACCAGGCGGATGCCGATCCCGGCGAACAGCCCGCACAGGAAATCGTTGATGCGGATCGCCAGATCGGCGATGTCGTGCATTTCGTCCTGACTCGCCCAGCCGAACGCGGCGATATGCTCGTCGGTGATCATCGGATCGCCGAGTTCGTCCGACTTATAGGCATATTCGATGATCGTGCGCGGCAACTGGGTGCCTTCCTCGATCCCCAGCCGCTTCGACAGGGTGCCGGCGGCAACGTTGCGCACCATCACTTCGATCGGCACGATCTCGACCTGACGGATCAGTTGCTCGCGCATGTTGAGCCGGCGAATGAAGTGCGTCGGCACGCCGATCATCCCCAACAGCGTGAAGATGTGTTCCGAAATCCGGTTGTTGAGCACCCCTTTGCCGTTGATGGTGCCCTTTTTCTGGGCGTTGAACGCGGTGGCGTCGTCCTTGAAATACTGGATCAGTTTGCCTGGCTCGGGGCCTTCGTAGAGGATCTTGGCCTTGCCCTCGTAGATCTGGCGGCGGCGTGCCATATCGGCGCTTACCCCTTTGAAATGAGCGCCCCGGCAACGCAGGTGGCGCGCCGGGGCGGGAAGCTTGAGGCCGTTACAGGAAAGCGCCCGCGCGCGCAATCAGGCGGGCTGCGAACGACAGAACGCGGCGGCGGCCAGACGCTTCGTTTGGTCCCAGGCGGCGCTTCCCGGCGCGATCAATTCGACGTGGCCGGTGCAGGCGACGGTGTGGAGCGTTGCTTCGTCACTGGTTTTTACGATGTAATCGGTTGCCAGCCGGTAGGGGATGATCGCGTCCTCGCGGCCGTTGACCAGATCCTGTGGCACGCCGAGCGGGAGCAGCCGCGGGACGGATGTGTCGGCATAAGGGTCGGCGCGGCCGGCGCCGACCAGCTGCCCAACGACATCGACCCCGCAACCGTTGTCGGGGCTGGCGGCGGTCGCCTCGAGATCGGGCAGACCGCCCAAGCTGATCACGTGTGCGATCGGCATGGGGCTTGGCGCGTGCAGGGGGCTATTCGTGGGCAGCTTGGGTCGCGCCGCCAGCCACAATGCGAGATGCCCGCCCGCGCTGTGGCCGATTGCGACCACGCGGCTCAGATCGAGGCGGTATTCGGCGGCTTTCACGCGCAACAGATCAGCGGCCGCAGCTACGTCGTAGAAGGTGCCCGGATAGCCCCCGCCAAGCCGGTCGACCCCGCGATAGTCGATGTTCCACACCGCATAGCCGTTCTTGCGGAGATCGTCCGCAGCCCAATCCATTAGGCTGCGGT
>JAFEEZ010000064.1 GCA_018240825.1 Pseudomonadota bacterium
ACGAGATCGGCAGTCTGGCGCGCGCGTTGAGCGACATGAGCCAGGCGCTGCGTGCGCGAATCGACGCGACGGAGGCTTTCGCAGCCGACGTCGCTCATGAAATGAAGAATCCGCTCGCCTCGATGCGCTCGGCGCTCGAAGGCCTGGGGTCGGTCAGCGATCCCGGGCTGCGCGAGCGGCTGTTGGCGATTCTGCGCGACGACGTGCATCGGCTCGACCGCCTGATCACCGACATCGCCGAGGCGTCCAGGCTCGATGCGCAATTGAGTCGCGCGAAGTTCGATGAGGTCGATGTGCCGGCGATGATCGCCGGGCTGATCGCGCAACGCCGCGAACGCGGGATCGAGCGCGGCGTGCAGATCCGCTTCGACGACCAGGTGAACGGCCGACGGCCCGTGATGGCGGAGGGTGCGCGACTGGAACGCGTGTTCGAGAATCTTTTCGAGAATGCCGTATCGTTTTCCCCGGACAATGGCCTGATCATCGTCTCCGCAGCGGTCGAGCTGCGCAACCTCGTCGTGCGCGTCGAGGACGAGGGTCCCGGCGTCCCCGTCGAATCGCGTGAGTCGATCTTCAACCGTTTCCAGTCGATCCGGCCGGCGAACGAGGAGTTCGGCAAGCATTCGGGGCTGGGCCTCGCCATTGCGCGGACGATCGTCGAGGGGCATCAAGGGACGATCGTCGTGGAATCGCGCGAAGACCGGTTGAGCGGCGCCCGGTTCGTGGTCCGGCTGCCGCTCTCGCCGGTCTGACAGGAGGATATTATCGCCCTGCCCTCGTCCGAAACGCTGCACGTGTCGAGCGTCGCGATCGGCGGCCGCGCGGTGCTGATCGAAGGCGCGTCGGGCGCCGGCAAATCCGACCTGGCGTTGCGCCTGATCGATCGCGGCGCGACGCTGATCAGCGACGACTATACATTGTTGAATCGCGAGGGCGCCGCGCTCGTCGCGTCCGCGCCGGAGACCATCGCAGGCCGGATAGAGGTCCGCGGTCTCGGCATCGTTCCGATGCCGCATGCGGACCGCGCCACCGTTGCGCTGGTTGTGCGGCTGACCGATATGCCGGAGCGGATGCCGCCGGATGATCAACGGCGCAGCATCGCCGGAGTCGGCATTCCCGAGGTCGCGATCGATCCGCGCCCCGCCTCCGCGCCGATCAAGGTGGAACTCGCGCTCCGGCGCTTGTCGGGCGGCGCCGAATGACCGACGCCAGGGAAATTCTGCTGGTCACCGGACTGTCGGGCGCCGGCAAGTCCACGGTGCTCAAGACGCTTGAGGATCTCGGCTGGGAAACCGTCGACAACCTGCCGCTACGCCTGCTCGACCGGCTGCTCGGTTCGCCGCCCGCCGAAGGCGTCGAGGACGACCATCGTCCGCTGGCGCTCGGCATCGACGCGCGGACGCGCGACTTCGATCCCGACCGCATCGTGAAGCGGATCAAGAAACTGCGCGACGACCATGCCTACGACATCGGGACGCTATTCCTCGATTGCGGCGGCGCGGAACTGGAGCGGCGATATTCGGAAACGCGCCGGCGCCATCCGCTCGCGCTCGATCGCCCGGCGAGCGACGGCATCGCTCGCGAACGCGAGTTGCTCGCGCCGCTGCGGCGGTGGGCCAACCGGCTGATCGACACGACGGACCTTGGCGCGAACGAGCTGGCGCAACAGGTCCGCGCCACGTTCGGCGGCGAAGGGCTTGGCGAACCGACGCTCGCCGTCATGTCGTTCGGCTTCGCGCGTGGCGTGCCGCGCAACGCCGATTTGGTGTTCGACATGCGCTTTCTGCGTAACCCGCACTGGGACGAGGCGTTGCGGCCCGGCACGGGGCTCGACGCCGATGTGGCGGCATATATCGCCGCCGACCCCGCTTACGAAGCGGCCATGAGCCGAATCGAGGACCTGCTGCTCCTGCTGCTCCCGCGCTATCGTGCGGAGGGAAAGTCCTACGTTACGATCGCGTTCGGGTGTACCGGCGGGAGACATCGGTCGGTGCACGTCGCCGCGCGCGCCGCAGAGCGGTTGCGCGCGGCGGGGTTTTCGCCCACGGTCGCGCACAGGGATTTGGGAGCGGCGCCGCAGGACTCGCTCGAGGGTGCGCCGAGGATGAGTTTGGGATAATAGGCAAGCATGATCGGCCTGGTTTTGGTGACGCACGGACGTCTCGCGTCCGAATTCGTGACCGCAATGGAACACGTCGTCGGCCCGCAGGAGCATGTCGAGGCGATCGGGATCGGCCCTGACGACGACATGGAGGCGCGGCGCGCCGATATCGCCAAGGCGATCGCCAAGGTCGATCGCGGCAAGGGCGTGATCCTGCTGACCGATTTGTTCGGCGGAACACCGTCGAACCTTGCGATCTCGCTGCTCGATCGCGGACGGGTGGAGGTGATCGCGGGGATCAACCTGCCGATGCTGATCCGGCTGGCGTCCGCCCGCAAGACGATGCAGGTGATCGACGCGGTGGCCGCGGCGCGCGAGGCGGGGCGCAAGTACATCTCGGTCGCCTCCGAGGTGCTTGGCGAGGCCGCCGCCTGATGGCCGTCAGCCGCAGCGTCCAGATATCCAACAAACGCGGCCTGCACGCCCGCGCGTCCGCCAAATTCGTCACGCTCGCGTCCGGATTGCCGGTTGAGGTCATGGTGGTGAAGGACGGTCCCGGCGTCACCGGCACCTCGATCATGGGATTGATGATGCTTGGCGCCGCGATGGGTGACACGATCACGATCAGCGCCGAGGGCGACGAGGCCGAGCGCGCGGTCGGCGCGTTATGCGAACTGGTCGAGGCCAAGTTCGGCGAGGACTGAGATGCTGGAATTGCTGCGCAACGCGCTCGCTAACAACAACAACGTATTGATGGTGCGAATCTGCACCGCCGGACAGAAGATCCCCAATGAACGCGCGATCATCGCGGCCGACGAACTGGGCGTAGCGGTCCAGGGCGCGCACGATGGCGAGTTCTACGTCCAGCCGTGGAGCAATATCGCATGGATCGCGGTGTCGTAGCCGTTAGGCGCCCGCCCATGCCTCGCGAAATCACCGCCTTTTCCAACACGCTGATCAAACGCATCCGCAGTCTGCGCGACAAGAAGCATCGCCGCACCGAGGGATTGTTCCTTGCCGAGGGGCTGCGCATATTGACCGAGGCGCGCGAAGCGGGGCGATTGCCCCGGTATCTGTTCTTCACCGCCGAGGGTGCGCGGCATCCGCTGGCGGCGGTGCTGATCGAGGCTGTCGAGGCGAATGGCGGCGACGCGATCAGGACCAGTCGCGATATCCTGTCGAAACTGTCGGGCAAGGACAATGCCCAGGCCGTGGTCGGCGTCTTTCCCGAATTCACGACGCCGCTCGCCCAGTTCGACCGCGCGTCGTCGCCGATCTGGCTGGTCGCCGAGCGGTTGCGCGATCCGGGCAATCTGGGGACGATCCTGCGCACCGGCGATGCGGTCGGCGCTGGCGGACTGATCCTGGTCGGCGATTGTGTCGATCCATTCTCCGTCGAAGCGGTGCGCGCGAGCATGGGCGCGCTGTTCACGGTCCCGGTCGCGCAAGCGCGCTGGGAAGAGTTCGTGCCGTGGTTGCGGTCGGGGCCTGGCCAACTGGTCGGACTCAGCTTGCAGACCAGTTCGGACTACCGGTCGGTTTCGTATGAACCTCCGACATTCCTGCTGACCGGCAACGAGGCCCAGGGACTGCCGGAGATGTACGAGGCCGAATGCGATCTGCTGGTCAAATTGCCGATGCTGGGCAAGGCCGACAGCCTCAACGCCGCGGTCGCGACCGCGGTCACGGCGTACGAAGTTCTCGCGCGGACACGCGGCTGAAGATCACACCGTCAGTTTGCGCTGTTCCTCGATATATTTGAGTTCGCGCGGCGAATCTTGGTCGTCCGGATTGATGTTGAGGCACTTGCGGTACGCCGCCTCCGCCGCATTGAAATCGCCGAGTTCGACGAGGTCGTACCCGACGCCCTTGAGCGCCAGACACCGTTCCTCATCGACGCGACCGGGCGTCAGATCGGCGGCGGCCTCTGCGCGGCGATAGGCTTCGAGCGATAGCGCCCACTTCTTCTGCTTCATGAAGACGTAGCCGAGTTCGTTGAGATAACGCGAGTTTTGCGGTGCGAGCTTCACCAGACGTTCGAACGCAGCCTGCGCTTCCGGCAAGCGTTCGAGGTCGATCAGCGCATAGCCGGTAACGTATTGCGCCTGGCACCAGCCCGGCTCGATCGTCATCGCCGGCCGGTTCGCCTTCGCCGCGTCGGCGAGGTAACGCGACGATTGTTCGGGCGTAAGCGCGCAGAAAATGTCGCGCTTCTCCCCGGCATAACGTCGCTCGAAATCGGCGAGGACCGGACGCATCAGTTCAACCGCCTTGCCGGGTTGCTTGGCGCGGATCGCCGCCATGCCGGCGTCGTATTTGGCGTTGATCGCCGATCCGCGGCTATCCTTGTCGCGCACCGCGGACATGTCGCGATCATTGTCGGATCCCTTGACGACCCGTTCGTCCCGACGTTCGCGCGCCTGATCCGGCGACTGCTGCCGGACCTGCTGCCCGGCCGCGGCCGGTACGGCGATCGCTACGACCGCTCCAAACACCGCCGAACGCGCCAGCATCCCGAATATCATCGCCCGCTACTCCGACGAATCATGCGTCCGCCGAACGATCCGTTATCTCGCTCACCGACGCAAGCTTCACCAACGGGCGCGGCGTCTGCTCGATGATCGGCGGCGGCTCGATCGAGCGCCCGGCAGTGTCGATGTTGAGGCTTTCGAACCGCTTGGCCTGCGTGAGCACTTGCGTCTCCAGGCTGCCGATGAAGTCGTTATAGGCGTTGGTCGTCAGACCAAGATTACGGCCCAACCTGCCGATATGTTCACCCATCTTGCTCAATCGGGCATACAATTCCTTGCCCAATTCGGCGATCTCGCGCGCTTCGCCGGCGAGCTTTTCCTGACGCCATACCGCCGCAACCGTCCGGGCGATTGCGATCAGGTTCGTCGGGGTCGCCAACAAAACGCGGCGATCGAACGCGTAATCCCAAAGCTTGCCGTCTTGCTCCAGCGCAGCGGACAGGAAATGTTCGCCTGGAACGAACATGATCACATAATCGGGCGCGTTCGGAAATTGCGCCCAGTACGCCTTGTTCCCAAGCGCGTTGATGTGCGCACGCATCGACG
>JAFEEZ010000065.1 GCA_018240825.1 Pseudomonadota bacterium
CTTCTCGCTCGGCGTCGGACTGGGTGAGGGCCGTTCGGCGCGCGAATTGCTCAGCGATCGCCGCACCGTGGCGGAAGGCGCCTTCACCGCACCCGTCCTGCGTAAAGCCGCTGCCGAAGCGGGCGTCGACATGCCGGTGTGCGAGGCGGTCAGCATGCTGCTCGACGGCGCGCCGGTCGCCGAGGTGATCGGCGCGCTGCTCAGCCGTCCCTTGCGGGAGGAACGCGGCTAAGCGCAGCGGCGCAGAGTAAATCGCGCCGTCGGGCCGTGGCTGCCACGCCGGCCGCAGAAGCCCTCGAGACGCGAATTAGCGCAGCTATTCGCTACGGCTTCTGAAACTTGTAGATGAACTGGTCCGTCCGTCCGCGGATCGACCTGTCGAACACCGCCTTGGTCCTGTCGTCCGCCGGGTTGGCGAGCAGCCTGCTTTCGCCGACGAACTTGAACCCCGCCGCCTCGGCGGCGATCGCGGGCGCCGGCCTCACCAGGCTGCCACCGTCGACGGTCGGAAGCAGCCACCCCCTGGGATATCTGCTTCAGGTCGATCAGCGCCGGGTCATCGTCCCCGACGCCTTCGGGCCCAAGCGCCGCGCCAGGCGGTTGCAGGAATTCGCCGATATCCTGCGGGCAGGTCGCGGTGCCGAGATCCGCGAAAGCCTGATAACCATCGACGGCAGCTTGCCATGGGACCCGCCGGCGTGGGCCTGGCGCTGCTCGCGGGTCCTGCGCGACGCGCTGGCGATGGCGGGAATGCCTGCGGAGGACATGCTCGACCGGGTGCGGTGGGCGCCCATCCACAGCAACGCGCTGCCCATCGACATTCACCTCAGGGATCCAGCGACCGGCACCCCGAAGTGGATCGCGTCGCTTCGCGTAGAGCGCCCGCCCATCGGCGATCTGCTGCGTGCGACGATCGACCTGGGCGGCGGTGTCATCTACCGTGAGGGCGGCGACGGCACGTTCCTGTCGACCCGGCATGAAATCGTCGCGCGCGGCCGCCGGATTCCCGCGACCGTCGCCGTGGGCCTGAGCGGAAGGCCGGTGTCGGCGCTGGTCGGGCATCCGCTGTTGGCCCAGCGTCGATACGCGGTGCGGAAGGCCTGGACCGCGCCGCGCTACACGCGGGCGATCATCGATGTGCCCGAATGCTCGCTGGCCCGCCTGCCGAGCAGGTTCGCGGCGATCCTGCCCGGGCACGACCGGTCCGACCTCGCCGCATCGCCGTGGCGGTGAACCCGGCGCCGCGTCACTGAAGCCGGCGGTATCGGCTGCTGGCGTCGACCCGGTCGACGGTCGGCCCCGACGCCCGCGACTGGTGCCCGGGCGAATACACCTCCAGCCGCAACCACTCGCGCTCGTCGTCGAGCAGTTCGTCGGCGACCTCGCGCATCCATTCGCCGGACGCGCCGTTCCAGAAATATCCGCGGCGCCGAAGAACGTCCTTGCGGTCGTAGTGCGCGCCGCTCGCACGGACGAGCCAGCCGGTCCGCCGGGCACCGGCGATGACCTGGGATAGCACCGTCGACCCGTCGCTGAACCGGTGGCGGAGCAACTCGATCAGCGCATCGACGTCGTCACCCGCCCGGTGGGCTTCGTAGAAGAAGCCCGCCTGATCGAGCAGCCAGCGCAGCGCGCGGCCCTCGTAACCCGCCTCGGCCCAGCCGACCTCCTCCATGCTGCAGGACCAGCGCAAGCCGGCGACGGCCGGCAGGCGCTTCTCGACGAACGGGCGGTCGAACCGGCTATGATGCGCCACGACCAGCTCGGCGGACAGCATCAGCTCGACCGCGGCACCGTCGTCGATCGTCCGGCCGGCGAGGTCGGCGTCCGAAAGGCGGGTAAGCCGGGACACGGCCGGATCCAGCGGCCGGCCCGGATCCTCCAGCCAGGCGAACGGCGCATCCAGCGCGACGATCTCCCCGGTCGACGTGAACCTGAAACGCCGCAGTGCCAGTTCGATGACGGCGTCGTTCGCGGGGTCGAGGCCTGTCGTCTCGGTGTCGAGGCAGACGCCGATCCACGATCCCGCCGTCGGGCCGAGCGACACCCGCCGGGTGGGCAGCGCGACACGCTCGAGCACCCTGAACCGGCCATCGGCCAGCAGCAACCGCCGCGCGCGCTCGACCTCCACTTCGTTCGGCCTGTCCACGGCGCGACCCTCAGTGAACCGTGTGGCTGGTCGCGGCGACCTGGTTGAGGAGCAGCAGCAGGACGCGGCGGAACCCGACCTCGCCGTCGTCGACGAGCAGGTCGCGGATCGAGCGGCCGCCGAAGGCCGCCCGTGCGTCACGCACCCAGGCGGCCGTCGCCGCATCCTCCACCCCGGCGATCAGGCGCAGCTGCTCCACGACGACGAGGCGACGCGCGCGCTGCGCCACGATGGGCGGGATGCCGTCGCCGCCGTTCTCGACCGCCTGGCCGATCCAGTGGTCGAGGATCTGCTCGCCGACGCCGAGCACCCGCGCCGCCTCGGCGCTGTCCCAGCGCCAGTGCCACATGAGGTAGACGAGGTCGGCGAGCAGCAACGCCCGCCGATCGGCGACGTCGTTGGCGCGCACGTAGCCCGGCGTCGGGCGGTGGTCTGCATGCGTCGAGATCCACATGTCGCCGCGCTCGAGCGAGAGCTCGCCCATCGGCCGGCCGTCGCGGCAACCCGCGACGTAAAGAAATATGTCGGAGTATGAATCCGCCCCAACGGCGTCCAGCGTCACGACAACGTTGGTCAGCATGTCCATGAGCTGCGGCAGGCCCTGCGCCTCCGCGATGACATTCTCTTGCATCGGTCGTCCCTTTCGTCAGTTCCCTTCGGTCGTCCGGCACGCAGAAGCGCCGATGCACGAGATAGCCCGTGCAAGTTAAACCCTGACATGATGTTAGGGTTATGTCAAGAACGAATAGAGAACGACAGGATTTGGATATCTCGACGGCAGTCGAGACATGAGGAACGGAGGTAGCGGAACACCTGTTTCATCTCGCCGGCTCGAGGTCACTTCTCCGCCAACTCATCGATGATCGGGCAGTCAGGCCGTCCGTCGCCATGGCACTTGCCGGCCAGGTCGACGAGCGCTGCGCGCATGCGCTCGAGGGCGACCGCCTTGCGGCCGAGGTCCGCCGCGCGCGCGAGCGCCAGCGCTTTCACGTCCGCACTCGCCCGGTCGCGGTCGTGCCACAGCGACAGCAGATCGGCGATCTCGGTTATCGGGAAGCCCAGGTCGCGCGCGTTGGCGATGAAGCGTAGCCGATGGACGTCGGCGTCCGAATAGTCGCGATAGCCGCTGTCGCGACGCGGCGGGGCCGGGATCAGGGACAGCTTCTCGTAGTGGCGGATCATCCGCTGCGAGACGCCGCTCGCCTTCGATGCCTGGCCGATGTTCATTGGCGATGTTGTATGACGGCGCCATTCCAGCGAGAAGCGGAAAAACCCGAACGGTGCGGCATCACCCGCGATGACGCCATCGGGACGAATTGGGGGCGTGGCGTAGGATGGGGATCGGCTGGGGCCCGGGCGGCCCGACCGACAGCGTGAACAGATTTGTGGCGCACGAGGTCCGGCGGCAGCTCGCGGGCAACCCGGTCGCGCGCCGCGCGCGCTATCCTGTCGGCCACCGCCTGCTGCGCAACCTCATGGGCGCGCCGTTTAGTCTCTTCCTCGCCCGCTACCTGATCGTCGACCTCGCCGTGCTGAACGTCGAGGCGTGGTCGCGGATCGTCGCTCCCGGCGCCGCGGCGATGTCGGCGGCAAAGGCAACCCAGATCGTCGACGTGGTCAAGACCGTGCCCAGCTACCTGCTCGGCGCGCAGATCGGCCTGCTCGGAATGATCTCGCTGGCGTTGGCGCTTGTCACGCTGATCGCCCAGCGCGACGACGCGACCACCGATGTGAAGGTGTATTACCACGAATCGATGTTCTTCGGGATCACGGCGAGCGGCATCGCGCTGGCGGCCATCCTGTCCATCCAGTTCCTCTGGCCATTGCAGACCGTCCTCCACCGACTGGGGGGCGGATCGGCCTTGCCGGTCTTCAAGCTCGCGCTGGTCGCGGCGCACACCGCCTGGTTCGTCGTCAACCTGTGGGCCGTCGCGCACTTTGTGTCGGTGACGTTCCGCTTCGTGCAGCGTTCGGCGCGGGAGCGTCTGCGGGAACGATACACCGCCAACGTGGTCGTGCCGCGGCAGCTCACCGACC
>JAFEEZ010000066.1 GCA_018240825.1 Pseudomonadota bacterium
CCGAATCGGGGGGGAGCGCGCCCGAATAAGGCTGCTGCGGCGGGCGGATCGCGTCGGCGTTCGCTTGGCCGGTCAGTGCGGGATCGACCATGATCTGGTCCTGCAGCGCGGCACGCATCGCCGGATCGTTGGCATTGGTGCCGTTGCCAGCGAGCTCGGCGTCGAGTGAGTCGAGATTCCCCTCGGCCGCGGGCTTCGGCCCGCACGCAGCCAGCGCGAGCGGAAGCGCAACAAGGATCAAATGGCGGACAGCCACGCTGGCAACACTCCGATGGTTCGGTGGCAGCCGATAGCGTGGGAGGCGTTAATATAGGGCTACGCGCGCCTTGTGCGGGGACGCGGGCTTCCCACATTCCGCGCCATGCTCAACCTTGTTTCGATCCTTATCGGTATCGTCCTGCTGATTGTCGTGCTGGTCGGGCTGATCCCGTTTCTTGGCTGGCTCAACTGGCTGGCGCTGGTGATCGGCGCGGCCGGCGTGCTCGCCGGAGCGCTGTCGCGGCGCAAGGCCGGCCTGATCTCCAACATCGAGCTGATGCTGGTCGCCGCATGGCGGCTGTCGATGGGCGGCGGCATCATCTGACACGAAAAGGGCCCGGCAAACGCCGAGCCCTTCTCTTCCCTGTTGGTCAATCGCTTAGCGACACCGTATCTGGCCGCGGTCGATCGAGGCGCCGAGCGCCGCGCCGCCGGCCGCGCCGATCAGCGTGCCGAGCGTGCTCGACCGCCCGTTCGACAGCAGATTGCCCAACAGGCCGCCAGCCGCAGCGCCGACGATCAGGCCGGTCGTGCCGTCCGACCGGCGGCAATAATAACGCCCGTTCGATCCGCGATAGATGCGGTCGCCGCGATGCAGCCGGCGCGGCTGGTAATAGCGGCCGTCGCGATAATAGCGGTCGGCGTAATAATAGCGCTGGCCGGGCTCGTAGCGGTTCCAGTCATAGTTGCGCCAGGCCCGCCAATCGCGCGTGTCGCGGCGGTAGTCGCGGCGCGCGTCGCGGATTTCGCGGTTGCGCTCGCGCTGGGCGCGGCGGACGTCGCGCCAATTGTCGGCCTTGCGCAGGTCCTTGCGATAATCCTTGTTCGCGTCGCGCACTTCGTCGCGATATTCCTTGCGCGGATTGCTTTGCGCCGAGGCGATCATCGGGGTCGCCATCGTGCTGGCGGCCAGGGCGGCCAGAATAAGCCGTCGCATCATCATTCTCCCTTTCTGTGTGGAGCAGCAGTAAAACTCGCCAGCCCGCGCCGGGGTTGCGTGAACGGCAAACTACCTGCCGTTCATGCCTGCGAAAGATCATCCGCTCAGCGTCTGATCCAGCGTGATTTCGGCGTTGAGCACCTTCGACACGGGGCAGTTGGCTTTGGCGTCGGCCGCGACGCGCGCGAACTGATCCGCGCCGATCCCGGGCACGCTGGCGTTCAGCGTCAGGTCGGAGCGCGTGATCGCGAACCCGTCGCCCTGCTTGTCGAGCGTGACCTTGGCCGTCGTCTCCAGCGTGCCGTCGGTGAAGCCTTCGCGGGCGAGCGCGAAGCTCAGCGCCATCGTGAAGCAGCTCGCGTGCGCCGCGGCGATCAGTTCCTCTGGATTGGTCCCGGGTTCGTCGCCGAACCGCGTGCCGAACCCGTATTTCTGGTCGCGGAGCACGCCCGATCGGGTCGAAACGTGGCCGACGCCGTCCTTGCCCAATCCTTCATATTTCGCCGAACCGCTGCGTGTCGTCATCGTCTTGCTCCAAATAAAAAGGGGCGCGATCGTACGACCGCGCCCCGTTCGCTCATACCGTATCGGCGCGGCGGTCAGCGGCAGCGCCGTTTCTTGGTGATGGTCTTGTCGATCGCCTGGCCGCCGAACGCGCCGGCGACGCCGCCAACCGCGGTGCCGAGCAGCTTGTCGCCGCGGCCCGCGATGCTGTTGCCGATCAGCGCGCCGGCGACGCCGCCGACCACCAGCCCGGTCGTGCCGTTCGAGCGGCGGCAATAGGTGCGGCCGTCCTTGCCGCGCCATTCGCGGTATTTGTAATGCTTCTTGGCCTGCGCCGGGGCGGCCGGGACCACCATCGCGGTGGAGGCCACCATCGTCATCGCCCCGAAGGCGAGCATCAGCTTGCGCATGTCGAAATTCCCTTTGCTTTGGATCAATGCCGCAGGCGTAACGTTCCCGGTCGGTGATAGGTTGCATTGCAGACGCAAGCGCAACGAAAAGGGGCGCGGTCGTCCGGCCGCGCCCTGTCGGAGCCGTGCTCAGCGACCGCAGCGACGCGGCGCGGTGATCGTGCGATCAATCGCGCGGCCGGCGAATGCGCCGGCGACGCCGCCCGCGACCGTGCCGAGCAGCTTGTCGCCCCGCCCGGCGATGCCGTTGCCGATCAGCGCGCCGCCGACGCCGCCCACGACCGCCCCGGTGGTGCCGCCCGATCGCGTGCAATAAGTGCGGCCGCCCTTGCCGTAATAGGTGCGGTAATGATTGCGCGCGTCGGCCGTGCCCGGCGCGACGAGCGCGCTCGCAGTCAGCGCCGCGGCGCCCATGCTGAGCATCAAGTTTCGCATGTCGTATTCCCTTGCCTTGGATCAATGCCGGCAGCGTAACGTCCTGGGCTGTCGCAAGGTTGCATCGAACCTGGACCGGGTGCGGCGGGCGTCGTCCGACTGTCAACAATATCCACGTTATCCACAGGGGGCAGCCGGTGGTTAACGCTTGGCGCGACTCGGATTCGGTGACAGCATCATGACATCAGGAACGGGAGCGATCGGTCGAGAAATCGGCAAATTGTTCAAGCACTTGATCCTGGACGAACAGATCCGCGCCTTCGGGCGGGGACGATGGCGTCGAGGGTGGGACATCAGCCCCCGCTGAGCCCGAGAGCATCGCGCAAGCGATACGATCGGACCATGCTTCTGATGACCCGCGCATGATCGAATGTCTCTGGACAAACGGTCATCGGTTGCAGCGGTGAGCCGCAGGTCGAGCCCGTCAAACGGCGCGGCAGGAAAGGTGCCGAAGCGACCGGAAGCGAAGGATGCGGCTTCGGCCGTTTTCTTCGCAGGCCGCCGGCGGCCGGGGATGCTGAGACTCTTCGGATGATCGCGCCCGGCCCCGACGACCGAACCGCAAAGTCTGGTGGATCTTCGGATCAAACCGATCGAGCGGATGCGAGATTCAGGAAGCCTCCGGGCTTTCGGGGTGGAGCAGATCGCAATGCTGGATATGCCTTCGGGCAGGTCGAGCGGAGCGAGCCTTCGGAAACGGAGCGTCTTCGGACGAAACCGGGCCAGGGCGACCGCGAAGCAGGAATGGCCTTCGGGCTATTCGGCGGAGCGGGCTTGGCGAAGAGCGTTTTCGGACGATCGTCGCGAAGCGAAACCGCGGAGTTGCGTTGGCCTTCGGGCCACGCAACCGAGCATTCGCGAAACCTGGCGCCGCTCGTTCGCGAGCAGCACGGATGTAGCGAGCCGCCGAAACCAGATGGCGCGGCAGGGGCTTCGGCCCAGGCAAGCGGATCGAAGTCCGGCGACAGGGGAGTCGGTCGCAAGACCGGCTCCCCAATTGCGTTTTGGGGCTACTCGAACATGGCGGCATCCGGCATTGACCGCCGCCCCGTCCCCAGCGATTTTGCGAGCA
>JAFEEZ010000067.1 GCA_018240825.1 Pseudomonadota bacterium
CACGGTCGAGGTGCAGACCGCGATCGCCTGGATCAACCTAGCCTATGCGGAGCGGCGGCTCGCCGCGCTCGACGACGTGCTCGCCAGGCTCGGCCGCATCGTCCGGACGGCCCCAAGCGCGGTGGCGTCGGGGAACGCACGTCCGGCGCAGACGCTGGCGGGACGCGCCGCGCTCGCCCGCCTGCAGGACCGCCGCGACGAGCTGGTGTCGGCGGTAGCGCGCGCCAAGGCGGACCTGACCCGCTGGACCGGCGAGGCCGACCCTGAGATCGCCGGTGCGATTCCGGACGTGACGGTCGATCCGGTCAGGCTCCGTGCGGGACTCGAACGGCACCCCTCGCTCGCCCTGCTGGCGGCGCAGGCCGGCCGCGCGGACGCCGACCTGCGGCTCGCGCAGGCTGACCGCCGCCCTGACCTTGGCGTCGACCTGTCCTATCAGCGGCGTGACCCGCGCTTCGGGGACTATGTGTCGGCAGGCGTGACGATCGGGCTTCCGCTGTTCAAGAAGC
Source organism: Pseudomonadota bacterium (assembly GCA_018240825.1). GTDB lineage: Bacteria > Pseudomonadota > Alphaproteobacteria > Sphingomonadales > Sphingomonadaceae > Sphingomonas. The sequence goes on from JAFEEZ010000067.1 coordinate 510, forward strand.
GCCGGCAGGACCCGCTGATCGCGGCGCGCGCGGCCGACGCCGGCAGCGCCCGTGCCGATGCCGACGCCGCCTTGCGCGCGCTGACCGCCGACCTCGAGGCCGGCCTCGCCGACCACGTCATGCACCACGACCAGTGGATGCGCGCGCGCGACGTGCTCCAGCCGCTCGCGCAGGAGCGGGTGACGCTGGAGGTGGCGAGCTACGCCGCCGGCCGGGCCAGCCTCGTCGACCTCGTCGACGCCCATAGCGCTCTCGCCGACGCGATCCTCGAGACGCTCGACCGCGAGGCGACCGTCGCAGCGGACGGCGTGCGGCTCAACCTCCTGTTCGGGAGCACCGACCGATGACCCTGAGTTCGCTTCAGCGTTCGCAGTTCGCCGCCGCCTTCGCCGCCGTCGCGCTCGCCGCGGGCGCGGGTGGATACTATCTCGCGGGGTCTAAGTCCGCGACGTCGAGCGTCAGCGAACCGGCCCGAAAGCCGCTATACTATTATGACCCCATGGTTCCCGGCGAGCACTACGACAACCCGGACTCGCTGTCGTCGATGGGCATGAAGACCATCCCGAAATACGCCGACGACAGCGGCGGCCCGACCGCTGTTCCGGGCGTCAGGATCGATCCGTCGTCGATGCAGAGCCTCGGCATCCGGCTGGCGACCGCGACCAACGGCATGCTCGCCGGTTCGCTCGACGTGACCGGCGCGATCGACTTCAACCAGCGCGACGTCGCGATCATCCAGGCGCGCGCCGCCGGATTCGTCCAGCGCGTCTATGGGCGGGCGCCTGGCGACGTGGTCCGCGCGGGTTCGCCGATTGCCGATGTGCTGGTGCCTGAATGGGGCGGTGCCCAAGGCGAATACGCCGCGGTGGCGAAGACCGGCGATCCGGCGCTGATCGCCGCCGCCCGGCAACGCCTCCGGCTGCTCGGCGCGCCCGGCGGCGCGACGGGCGGACGCGGCATGACCACGGTCCGCACCCCGATCGGCGGCGTCATCACCACGCTGAATGCGCGTGCCGGCGTGACGCTCGCGTCCGGGCAGACGCTCGCGCAGGTCAACGGCCTCGGCACAGTCTGGCTGAACGCCGCCGTGCCCGAAGTGCGCGCCGCCGACGTGCGGGTTGGCCAGGCGGCCACCGCCGAACTCGCAGGGTTCCCCGGCGAACGCTTCACCGGCCGGGTGATCGCCGTGCTGCCGACGGCGCAAGCCGACAGCCGGACGCTGACCGTCCGCATCGAGCTCGCCAACCGCGACGGACGGCTGCGGCCCGGCATGTTCGCGACCGTCCATCTCGGCGACACATCGCGTTCGGCGTTGCTCGTGCCGAGCGAGGCGGTGATCCGCACCGGCAAGCGCACGCTAGTGATGCTCGCCGACGGCAAAGGCCGGTTCCGCCCGGCCGAGGTCCGGATCGGGCGCGAGGCCGGTGGCCAGACCGAAATTCTCGCCGGGCTCGCCGCCGGCGAGAAGGTGGTCGCCTCGGGCCAGTTCCTGCTCGATAGCGAGGCCAGCCTGACCGGCATCGCGGCGCGTCCGATTACGGGCGACGCCAAGTGATCGCCCGGATCATCGAGGCATCGGTCCGGCTGCGCATCGTCGTCCTGCTGGCGGCACTCGCGCTCGTCGCGATCGGCATCGGCGCGGTGCGCTCGACACCAATCGATGCGCTGCCCGACCTCTCGGACGTGCAGGTCATCATCCGCACGACCTATCCGGGACAGGCACCGCGGATCGTCGAGGACCAGGTCACGTATCCGATCGCGACGACGATGCTGTCGGTGCCGGGCGCGCGGGTCGTGCGCGGCTATTCGTTCGTCGGCGACAGCTTCGTTTACGTGCTGTTCGACGAGGGCACCGACCTGTACTGGGCGCGCAGTCGCGTGCTCGAGTATCTGAGTCAGGTGCAGGGTCGGCTTCCCGATGGCGCTAAGGCGTCACTCGGTCCCGACGCGACCGGTGTCGGCTGGATCTACGAATACGCGCTGGTCGACCGGACCGGGCGCCACGACCTTGCCCAACTCCGCAGCATCCAAGATTGGTTCCTGCGCTACGAGCTGAAGACGGTGCCGGGCGTCGCCGAGGTCGCCAGCATCGGCGGCATGGTCAAGCAGTATCAGGTCATCCTCGATCCGCAGAAACTCGCCTCCTACGGCATCACCCACGAAGCGGTGATCGAGGCGCTCAAGCGCGGCAATCAAGAGAGCGGTGGATCGGTGCTGGAAATGGCCGAGGCCGAATACATCGTCCGCTCGACCGGCTATCTCGCCTCGCTCGATGATTTCCGCGCCATCCCGCTCAAGTCCGTCGGCGGCACGCCGGTGACGCTCGGCGACGTTGCGACGATCCAGGTCGGCCCCGACATGCGCCGCGGCGTCGCCGAACTGAACGGCGAAGGCGAGGTCGCCGGCGGCGTCATCGTCATGCGCCAGGGCAAGAACGCGCGCGAGGTCATTGAGGGCGTCCGCACAAGGCTCGACGAACTGAAGAGGAGCCTGCCGGCGGGCGTCGAGGTCGTGACGACCTATGACCGCTCAGGCCTGATCGACCGCGCGGTCGACAACCTCACCGGCAAGCTGATCGAGGAGTTCGTCGTCGTCGCGCTCGTCTGCGGGCTGTTCCTGTGGCACGCGCGCTCGGCTCTGGTCGCGATCCTGACCCTGCCGCTCGGCATTCTGGCCGCGTTCATCGCCATGCGGGTGCAGGGATTGAACGCCAACATCCTGTCGCTGGGCGGCATCGCCATCGCCATCGGCGCGATGGTCGATGCCGCGGTGGTGATGATCGAGAACGCGCACAAGCATCTCGAACATTGGGATCGCGATCATCCAAACGAGATATTGGCGGGACCGGAGCGCTGGCGCGTCATCACCACAGCGGCGGTCGAGGTCGGGCCGGCGCTGTTCCTCTCGCTCCTGATCATCACCTTCTCGTTCGTGCCGATCTTCTCGCTCCAGGGTCAGGAAGGGCGGCTGTTCGCGCCGCTCGCCTTCACGAAGACCTACGCTATGGCCGGGGCGGCGATCCTGTCGATCACGCTGATCCCAGTGCTGATGGGCTACCTGATCCGGGGACGCATTCCTTCGGAAAGCGCCAACCCGATCAACCGCGTGCTCACCCGCGTCTATCGACCCGCGCTCGACTGGGTGCTGGCGCGCCGGAAGAAGGCGCTAATGATCGCCGGTCTCGTGTTCGCGACCAGCATCTGGCCGATCAGCCAGCTCGGCGGTGAGTTCATCCCGCAGATGAACGAGGGCGACCTGCTCTACATGCCCTCGGCGCTGCCCGGCATCTCGACCGCCAAGGCGGGTCAGCTGCTCCAGTTGACCGCCCGCATGCTCAAGACCGTGCCCGAGGTCGAGAGCGTGTTCGGCAAAGCCGGCCGCGCCGACACGGCGACGGATCCGGCGCCGCTCGAGATGTTCGAGACGACGATCCGGTTCAAGCCGAAGGACCAGTGGCGACCCGGCATGACGCAGGCGAAGCTGATCGACGAGCTCGACCGGGCGGTCAGGGTGCCTGGGCTCGCCAACTTCTGGATCCCGCCGATCCGCAACCGCATCGACATGCTGTCGACCGGCATCAAGAGCCCGATCGGCATCAAGGTGTCGGGCTCGAACCTGGCCGAGATCGATGCCACGGCGCGGGAGATCGAGCAGGTCGCGAAGACCGTGCCGGGGGTGAGTTCGGCGCTGGCTGAACGGCTGACTGGCGGGCGCTATGTCGACGTGACGATCAATCGCCCCGCGGCGGCGCGCTACGGGCTCAACGTCGCCGACGTCCAGTCGATCGTCTCGAGCGCAGTCGGTGGCGAGACGGTGGGGCAGACGGTCGAGGGGCTCGCGCGCTACCCGATCAGCGTGCGCTATCCGCGCGAGCTTCGCGACAACATCGACGCCCTGCGCGACCTGCCGGTGCTCACCCCGTCACTGCAACAGGTGACGCTCGGCACGGTGGCCGACATCTCGGTCAGCGACGGCCCGCCCATGCTGCGCACCGAGAACGGCCGGCCGGTGACATGGATCTACGTCGACGGCCGGGGCGCTTCGCTGACCACGATCGTCGGCAACCTCCAGCAGGCCATCGGCGCGCGTGTGAAGCTGCCGCCCGGGATCAGCGTCAGCTACACCGGCCAGTTCGAGTTCCTGCAGCGAGCGGTCGAACGGCTGAAGATTGTCGTTCCGGCCACGCTGCTGATCATCTTCCTTCTGCTCTACGCGACGTTCCGGCGGCTGGACGAGGCGGCGCTGGTGATGGGGACGCTGCCGTTCGCGCTGACCGGCGGTGTGTGGCTGCTCTACCTGCTCGGCTACAACCAGTCAGTCGCGACCGGGGTCGGGTTCATCGCGCTCGCGGGCGTATCGGCCGAGTTTGGCGTGGTCATGCTTATATACCTGAAGCACGCACTGGCCGACCGCGGACCTTCGCCAGATGGACGGGCGGTTGAGGCTGCGGTGCGCGAGGGGGCCCTGCTGCGGGTCCGCCCGAAGGCCATGACGGTCGCGGTCATCCTCGCCGGCCTGCTTCCGATCCTTATCGGCGCCGGCACCGGCTCGGAGGTGATGAGCCGCATCGCCGCGCCGATGATCGGCGGCATGCTGACCGCACCGCTGCTGTCGATGCTCGTGATCCCGGCCGCCTATTTGCTGTTGCGGCGGCGGCCCGACCATCATTCCAACCCCAAAGAAGGAGAAGCGCAATGAATCACAGAATGTTGCTTTCGGCGGCTCTGCCGCTCGCGATCGCAGGATGCGACAAGCCAGCGCCACAGGCCGTCGGACCCGACAACGGATCGATGGCGGGCATGAACATGTCGGCAGAGGCCAAGTCCGGCCACGGCAGTGGGCTCGTTACCAAGCTCGACGCCGCTTCCGGCGAGGTCACGCTGCAGCACGGACCGGTCGCCGAGCTCGGATGGCCGGCGATGACGATGACATTCTCGGGCAGGCCAGGATCGCTCGATGGCCTAAAGGCGGGGGACGAGGTCGACTTCGCCTTCGATTGGGACGGCAAAACCGGGAGGCTGACGTCGATCACCAAGCGGTGAGGGTTTGGTTGCGTCAACCTGTGGGCACCGTGAGCGGCTTGCCCGACCCCTGGGGCAGGTTGCTGCGGGCACGACGAACGGGCCAATGGTCAGACCGGTCGATGCCGCCGGAATTTCTGTAGAAGGCGCGAATGCTCATCATTGCGCGCCGACTGCAGAACGTCCGCCAGTTTAATCGAGTCCAACAACGGGCTAATTGAGGCCAAAGGGAGCCCAATTGGGTCCGTTAAGACGAGCTAAACGTCCAAATTCGCCACGCTCAGCGCATTCTCCTGAATGAATTCGCGACGCGGTTCGACGACGTCGCCCATCAGCCGTGTGAAAATGTCGTCGGCCATGTCGGCCTGGTCGATCGCGACGCGCAGCATCGACCGATTGGTCGGATCGAGCGTGGTTTCCCAAAGCTGCTCGGCGTTCATTTCGCCCAATCCCTTGTAGCGCTGGATCGCGAGCCCCTTGCGGCCCGCCGCGAGCACCGCATCGAGCAGTTGCGACGGCCGCGCGACGAGCATCTCGCCCTTGCCGATGATCAGCGCCTCTTCCTCGGTTTCCTCGCCCTCGGTATCGATCGCCTCATTCGCGGTTTCCTCCACGGCGACAGCGCCCTTGATCGACACGAGCTTGCGTGCGCCGACGTACAGCTCGGCTTCCTCGGCGGCGAGGCCGTGCAGCTTGCGCGCTTCGGCCGAGACGACGAACGCCGCCTCGACGATATGGTGATCCGTGACGCCGCGCCACAGCCGCTCGAAATGGAACCCGCCATCGTCGGTCATCCGCGCGGTCCAGCGCGCTTCGGGGTCGCCCTGGTCGAGCCGGCGCGTGACTTCGGCCAAACGCGACGCGCGCTCGCCGCCCGAAATCGCCGGATCGAGCGCGCCGCCCAGCGCAAGCGTCTCGATGATCACCGGGTCATAGCGTCGCGGGACGAAGCGCATCAGCGTTCGCATCCGGCGGGCATGCTCGACCAGCTTGAACAAGGGCTCGCCCGATCCGATCCCGTCGAGCGACGTGGACTGGGCGCCGTTGCGCACGAGATAATCGTCGAGCGCGCTTTCGTCCTTGAGGTACTCGACCGCCTTGCCGCGCGTCGCCTTGTAGAGCGGCGGCTGCGCGATCAGCAGATGCCCGGCCTCGATCAATTCGGGCATCTGGCGGTAGAAGAAGGTCAACAGCAAGGTGCGGATATGCGCGCCGTCGACATCGGCGTCGGTCATGATGACGATCTTGTGATAGCGCAGCTTTTCCAGGTTGAATTCGTCGCGGCCGATCCCGGTGCCCATCGCCTGGATCAGCGAGATGATCTCCTTCGACGACAGCATGCGGTCGGTGCGCGCGCGTTCGACGTTCAGGATCTTGCCGCGGATCGGCAGGATCGCCTGGAACTCGCTGTTGCGGCCCGATTTGGCCGATCCGCCGGCCGAATCGCCCTCGACGATGAACAGTTCGGACTTGGCCGGGTCGCGCTCGCGGCAATCGTGGAGCTTGCCGGGCAGGCCGCCCGTTCCCATCACCGACTTGCGGCTGGCGTCGCGCGCCTTGCGCGCGGCTTCGCGCGCGGCGGCGGCGTCGATGATCTTCTGGACGATCGCGCGCGCATTGGCCGGATTTTCCTCGAGCCATTCGGCGATCTTGTCGGCGAGCAGGCTTTCGAGCGGCTGGCGCACTTCGGACGAGACGAGCTTGTCCTTGGTCTGCGAGCTGAACTTGGGGTCGGGCAGCTTGACCGAGACGATCGCGGTCAGCCCTTCGCGCATGTCGTCGCCGGTGAGACTGACCTTTTCCTTTTTCAGCATGCCCGATTTGTCGGCATAGGCGTTGAGCGTTCGCGTCAGCGCCGAGCGGAACGCCGCCAGGTGCGTGCCGCCATCGCGCTGGGGGATGTTGTTGGTGAAGCAGAGGACGTTTTCGTAATAGCTGTCGTTCCATTCGAGCGCGACGTCGATGCCGATATCGTCACGCTGCCCGGCGACCGAAATCGGCTCCGGAAACAGCGGCGTCTTGGTGCGGTCGAGCCATTTCACGAACGCGGCGATCCCGCCTTCGTAGAACAATTCGACGGTCTTCGGCTCCTCGTGCCGCGCATCGGTCAGGAACAGCCGCACGCCCGAATTGAGGAAGGCGAGCTCGCGGTAACGATGCTCGAGCCGCTCGAAGTCGAATTCGGTGATCTTGAATGTCGCCGGACTGGGCAGGAAGGTGACGCGCGTGCCCTTCTTCCCCTCGGCCGGGCCGACGACCTTGAGCGGGGCGACCGCATCGCCGTGGGCGAAGCGCATGTAATGCTCCTCGCCGTCGCGCCATATCGTGAGGTCGAGGAATTCGCTCAACGCGTTGACCACGCTGACGCCGACACCGTGAAGGCCCCCCGACACCTTGTAGGCGTTGTCGTCCGACGTGTTCTCGAACTTGCCGCCGGCGTGGAGCTGGGTCATGATGACCTCGGCCGCCGACACGCCTTCCTCGGCATGGATGCCGGTCGGGATGCCGCGGCCGTTGTCGGTGACGCTGACCGAACCGTCGGGGTTGAGCGTGATGTCGATGCGGTCGCAATGCCCCGCCAGCGCTTCGTCGATCGCGTTGTCCGACACCTCGAACACCATGTGGTGGAGGCCCGATCCGTCGTCGGTGTCGCCGATATACATGCCGGGGCGCTTGCGGACGGCGTCGAGGCCTTTCAGCACCTTGATGGAGTCGGCGCCGTAGTCGTTCTTGTTGGGGTCTTCGCTCATGCCCAGCATATAGGGTCGAGGGGGGCGAAACGAAAGCGAAATGGGCGTCGCACGGCGCACAAGGCCAGCCTATGGCAAGGCGGCGATCGCGTCGGCGAGCGGCCTGATCGCGGCTTCCTGCTGGTCCCACGACGTAACCAGCCGCACTTCGCCCGGCGCCCAATCGTAGAAGTCGAAGCCGAGCGCGCGAAGGCTGGCGGCCTCATCGGGCGTCACGCGCAGGAACACCTCGTTGGCCTCGACCGGATAAACCAGCCGCTCTCCCGCCGACCTGGCCAGCAGCGCCGCGCCGGCATTGGCGGCGCGCGCGTTGGCCAACCACACGCCGTCGTCGAGCATCGCGAGGATCTGCGCGGCGAGGTAGCGGCCCTTCGACGCCAGCAAGCCGGCGCGTTTGCGACGATACAGGCTGGCGCCGGCCAGGTCGGGCTTGAAGAACACCAGCGCCTCGGCATTCATTCCGCCGTTCTTGACGAAGCCGAAGCTGAGGGCGTCGACGCCCGCGCGCCACGTCAGGTCGGCCAAGCCCGCGCCCGAATACGCGACCGCATTGGCGAACCGCGCGCCATCCATGTGGAAGCCGAGCCCGCGCGCCTTCGCCAGGTCGCCGAGCGCTGCGACCTCGTCCGGCGTGTAGGTCAGGCCGTATTCGGTCGCATTGGTTATCGACAGCGCATGCGCCTGAACCTGATGGACGTCCGGCCGGACCGCGTCGAGAATGCCGGCCACCGTCTGCGGCGTCAGCTTGGCGCCCGGCCCCTCGCCGAGCAACAGCTTGGCGCCGAGCAGGTAGAAGCCGGGGGCGCCGGCTTCGTCCATGTTGATGTGCGCATCGCGATGGCAGATCACCGCGCCGTGCGGCTGGCACAATGCGGCCAGCGCCAGGCAATTCGCCGACGTGCCCGACGGCGTCCACAATACCCGCACTTCGGTCCCGAACAGATCGGAGAAACGCCCGTCGAGCTGTTGCGACCAACGATCGCCATCATAGGCGGTGTCGAGCGTGTTGGCGGCGGCGATCGCCTCGATCACCTGCGGGCAGGCCGGGGCCGCGTTGTCGGAGAAAAAGCGCATTGCGACTTCCTTCACCACCAGCTTCTGCGGGGAAACCCCCAATCGTCACCCGGACCTGATCCTGGGTCCCGTTTTTGAATGCAGGAAGGAAGCGGGATGCCGGATCAAGCCCGGCATGACGGGGTAACTATTGCTGATCCGGCGGCCGGGGCGGGTGATCGCCGGTGTCGGGCGCCGGCGCGATGCGGATCGTGCCGTCCTTCCGGACCTGCACGTTCATGCCGAGCCCTTCGAGGCTTCCTTCGACCGGCACCGGCCCGATGCCTGGGTCGATCGTGAGATTGCCGTCGACCGTGTTGCCGTCATCGGGTTCAGCCGCGGGCGGCGGGGGCGGCGGCGGAGCGATGCCCAGCGCCTGTTGCATGAAATCCTTCCACACCCGCGCCGGCACGCCGCCGCCCGACAGGCCGGGATTCGGCGTGTTGTCGTCATTGCCAACCCACACCCCGACCACGAGGTCGCGCGCGAAACCGACGAACAGCGCGTCGCGCGAGTCCTGCGTCGTCCCGGTCTTGCCATAGGTCGGCACCGACAGCGCCGCCTCGCGTCCCGTACCGCTGGTCGCCGACGCCGAGAGCAGGTCGAGCATTTCGTCGCGCACCTTTTCGCCGAACGCCGTACGGCTGCCGACCAGCCGGTCGTACCAGCTCCTGTCGTCGGTCGCGTCGATACCGCGCGCGCCCACCGGATAGCCGTCGCCGGCCACGGCCGCGAACGCGCTGGTCAATTCGAGCAGCGATCCGGTCGCGGTGCCGAGCGCGATCGTCGCCTCGTGCGGCAGCGGCGTCGAAATGCCGAGGTCGCGCGCCGCCTTGATCACCGCGTCGACCCCGACCTTCTGGATCAGCCGCGCGGCGGCGACGTTGGACGATTTCTGAAACGCGCGGCGAAGCGTGATCTTGCCTTCGTAGCGGCCGTCGCTGTTTTTCGGGCTCCACCCCGCGATCGTCACCGGCTCGTCCTCGATCATGTCGTCGGGGGTCAGACCGGCACGCATCGCCGCCAGATAGACGAATAGCTTGAACGCCGATCCCGGCTGACGCCGCGCCTGCGTCGCGCGGTTGAAGGGGCTCGCGGCGTAGTCCTTGCCGCCGACCATCGCGACGACGCGGCCATCGGGACGCATTGCGACGATCGCGATTTGCGCCTGGCGGAGCCCCGCGCGCCTGACCGCGCGTTCGGCCGCTTTTTGCAGTCGCCGGTCGAGCGTCGTCGTGACTGTGGTTTCCTGACTTAAATCGCCTGCGGTGTCGCGCGCTTCGGGCAGCACCCAGTCGGCGAAATAGGTGCCGTCGGGAACCAGCTTCACCGGACGCGGTTGCGGCGTGGCCGGTCTGACCGCCGCCGCTTGCGCCTTGGTCAACACGCCGTTGTCGACCATCGTCGCCAACACCACCTTCTCGCGGTCGCGCGCGCCCTTCAGATTGCCCGTCGGCGCGAGCTTCGACGGCGCCTTGACCAGGCCTGCCAGCATCGCCGCCTGACTGATCGACAGCTCGCCCGGCTCGCGGTCGAAATAATGCTCCGCCGCGGCGGTCAGGCCATAAACGTTGTCGCCGAAATAAACGTTCGACAGATAACGCGACAGGATCTCGTTTTTCGACAGCCATGCTTCGAGCCAGAAGGCGATGAAGATCTCGCGCAGCTTGCGTCCGGCGGTGCGGTCCGAATCGAGGAAGGCGTTCTTCGCGAGCTGCTGCGTGATCGTGCTCGCCCCTTCGCGTACCCCGCCCGCGCCGATGTTGCGGAACAGCGCGCGGCCCATTCCCCACGGATCGACACCCCAATGCGAGTAAAAGCGCCGGTCCTCGACCGAGATGAACGCGCCCGTCACATATTTGGGCAGTTTCGACGCATCGACCGGTTTACCGACGATCGCGCCGCGCTTCGCGATCGGCGACCCGTCGCTGGCCAGCAGCGTAATCGACGGCGGTGTCGGCGGTTGCAGCGACTTGGACAGCGGCGCGGTGACCGCGAGCCAGCCGACGAGCAGCACGAACAGGATGACGAACGCAGCCAGCGCGCGGATGACGATGCGCCCCCAGCGGCGCTTTTTTCCGGGCGGCTTTTCCGCGCCGGGATAATCGAGCGGCGGGATGTTCTCGAACGGATTGGGCGGCTCGGCTTCGGCAGGATAGGCGATGTGCGCCCCCCACCGGGGATCGGGTTTGCGGGCGGCATCCATCGGGTCGTCACGCATTATCGCATAGTCCACACGGCCAGACGGCCGACGGGCGTATTACTTGAGTAACACAGATGATGCAAGCCGCCCACGTGGAGCGCTGTTTATCGGAAACATCGCAGCCCGCACAGTCTCTACGTTGAGCGCGCGCTTGCGAGCCGCTATCGCTGGATCGCCGCACGCCGCGGCCGGGATTTGATCGATGACCGACGCGCCGCTGGTGGTGGGAATTGGCGGGACGATCGGCGCGGTGTCGTCGACCGAACGCGCTTTGCGGATCGCGCTGGAGGCTGCGGGGCGCGAAGGGTTCCGCACCCGGCTGTTCGGCGGCGAGGACATGGCCCGGCTGCCGCTCTATGACCCGCGCAGCACCGCGCGCACGCACCACGAGCAGGATTTCGTCGATGCTGTACGCGGCGCGTCCGCGCTGATTATCGCGAGCCCGGGCTATCACGGCAGCATCTCAGGCGTAGTCAAAAATGCCCTCGATCTGCTCGAAGAAACCGCGAAGGACGCGCGGCCCTACCTTGCCGACATGCCGGTGGGGTTGATCGCGACGGCCTATGGCTGGCAGGCGACGGGCAGCACGATCGCCGCGCTGCGCTCGATCGTCCACGCCTTGCGCGGCTGGCCGACGCCGTTCGCCGCCGCCATCAATACGCAGATCACCAAGTTCGACGACCAGGGCGGCGCGACCGATCCAGCCGTGATCGAACAGCTCTGCCTGATCGGCAAACAGGTTGCGCGCTTCGCACCGTTGGTCGACCGGGGCGGCGCCTGATCCAAATCGCCGCTGGCGCGTATTAGCGCTTCCCGCCGTTCACGAGGATGCCGCATGAGCTTGATGACGCACTCCAGATTGCATTTGGCGCCTGACGCCTCGCGCACCGTCATCAGGCCGTTCGACCCGCAATACCCGGAGCCCTTCGCGCACCAGGGATCGTCGCGCGCCGAACGCATCGTCGCGATGGTCATGACGATGGACGAGACGGAGCTGGTCGCGCGCGAGCACGAAATGATCGCGCCGCTCCACCAGCGCCATCGCAACCTCGACCGCCTGCTCCTGCGCCGTTTCGACCAGGTCGCCGCGATCGTCCCGGCCGCGGTCGAGGCCAGCGACGCATGCAAGCTCATCATCGGCGCCTATTTCAGTGAGGAATATTCGTTTGAAGCCGCCGCCCTGTTCAACCCGAGCATGGTGCCGCATCCGAACGACGAGAATCTCGAGGATGGCGATGTCCGTTTCCTGCTGTCGCTGCGCGGCATCGGCGAAGGGCATGTCTCGTCGGTGACGTTCCGCACCGGACGATGGAGCAGGCGAAACGGGTTCGTCGTCGATGCCCCTAGCCGCCAGGCCGTTTCGCCGCAAATCCACCAGGACGACGTGCCCGGCGACGGCATTACGCGGATTCTGTGCGAAGGGAGCCGCGATCCGTCGGAGAGCGTGCTGTTCCCGGTGACGCCCAGTCAGCGCCAGGGCGTCGAGGATTTGCGG
>JAFEEZ010000068.1 GCA_018240825.1 Pseudomonadota bacterium
GGTCGCGACGACGACGTCGACCATGTTGTTGCGCACCAGTTCGGCATAAAGATCCATGCAGCCGCCCGCCGAGGTCGACCCGGCGATGACCAGGCACACCGTGCAGTCCTTGTCGGCGAGCATCTGGTTGTAGATCTTCGTCGCGCGGCCGAGGTCGCGGCTGGTGAAGCTCATGTCGCTCATCGCATCGACGATCGGGCGCGCGTCGAACGATGTTATGTCGATATGCTTGACCTGCTTCGACAGCAGCTCCGCCTTGCGGTTGGTGGTATCCACCGGCTGCGCGGCGGCGGTCTTGATCAGGGTGTCGGTCATTTCTTTTCCTCAATAACGCGACCACCCCGGCGAACGCCGGGGTCCAGTATCGGACCGGTCGCAACTGGACCCCGGCGTTCGCCGGGGTGGTTGATAGAATGTGGTGCTGGACTGTTACAGCGTTACGACGTTCGACGCGACCTTGCGGTCCTCGCTCACGTAAAGGCTCGCCATCGGTTCGTCCTCGACGATCACCGTTTCGTCCGATCCGAATCCGTTGAACGCGGTGCGCATCGCCGATCCGTACGCGCCGAGCATCCCGATTTCGAGATAATCGCCCGCCTGCACGTCGGCCGGCAGCATGAAGGGGCCCTTCATGTGGTCGAGATCGTCGCAGGTCGGACCGTAGAAGCTGAACGGCATGTCCCTGGCGTTGCTGTCGGGTTCGCGCAGCAGCGTGACCGGGAAGCACCAGTCGATATGCGCAGCATCGAACAGCGCGCCGTACGCGCCGTCGTTGATGTAAAGCTCGTCGCCCCGGCGCTTTTCGACGCGGACGATGATCGAGCTGTACTCGGCGCACAACGCGCGGCCCGGCTCGCACCACAGTTCGGACGAATAGCTGACCGGCAGCGATTCGAATGCGCGGTGGATCGTCTCGAAGTACAGTTCGAGCGGGGGCGGCTCCATGCCCGGATAGGTCGAGGGAAAGCCACCGCCGACGTCGACGACATCGACCGTCACCGCCGCCTCGACGATCGCCTGGCGCACGCGCTCCATCGCGTCGGCATAGGCTTGCGGCGTCATCGCCTGGCTGCCGACATGGAAGCAGATGCCCAGCGCGTCGGCGACCTGACGCGCGCGGAACAGCAATTCCTTTGATTCGCCGGGCGCCGCGCCGAACTTCGACGCGAGGCTGAGCTTCGAATGCTCCGACGACACGCGCAGACGCACGCACAGCGTCAGGTCGCTTGCGTTGCGGGTCGCGCGGACGATCTTGTCGAGCTCCTCGATCGAATCGAGGCTGAACGTCTTGCACCCATGCTCGAAATAGGCCTGCGCGATCGCTTCCTCGGCCTTGACCGGGTGCATGAAGCACAGAATCGCCTCTGGCAGCGTACGCCGCACCAGCCGCACCTCGTTGAGCGAGGCGACGTCGTAATGCGTCACGCCATTATCCCACAGGATCTGGAGCAGATCGGGCGAGGGATTGGCCTTCACCGCATACATCGAGCGCCCCGGAAACTTCTCCACGAAGAATCGGGCGGCGCGCGCGGCGGCGTGCGGACGAATGAGCGTGACCGGAGCTACCGGTCGGAGAGCTTTTGCTAGCCCCAGCGCGTTATGATGCTGCTGCAATTCAAGGGACCTCCAAGTGGCTTGCGCCGTCGTTCAACAAATGCTGCCTTGCGGTTGGAAGTCCCATGGGGCAGCGGGAAGCGGGCATTTAGGGTCGGCGACCCCCCACGTAAAGCGGTTTTTTATGGACGGAGGCGAGCAGTGACGATCGTGCGACAGCCGACACGGGCGGGGGTGCGGGACGCCGCCGCGAAGATCGCCGCGATCCTGCCGCCCACGCCGCTTTTCACGCATGATTTCAACGGGGTGGCCGTCGCGTTCAAGGCCGAGTCGCTGCAGCCGATCGGCGCGTTCAAGCTGCGCGGGGCGTGGCACCGGCTGACCGCTTTGGATGAGGATCAGCGGCGCAAGGGCGTCGTGGCGTTCAGTTCCGGGAATCACGCGCAGGGTGTCGCCTGGGCGGCGAAGCGGCTCTGCATGCTCGCGACGATCGTGATGCCTGCTGACGCGCCGCGGGCGAAGCGCGATGGGACGCTCGCGTTAGGGGCGGAGGTGGTGCCTTATGATCGCGCGGCGGGCGAGGACCGCATCCGCATCGCGCGCGATCTCGCCGAAGCACGCGGCGCCACGTTGGTGCCGAGCTTCGACGATCCGTGGATCATCGAGGGGCAGGGATCGGTCGGGATCGAGGCGCGGCGTCAGATGGAGGCGATGGGTCTGGGCGAGCCGAGCCACGTCGTCGTGCCCTGCGGCGGCGGCGGTCTCGCGTCGGGTATCGCGCTGGGGCTGTCCGAGGCGCGAATCACCGTGGTCGAGCCCGAGGGCTGGGACGATATGCGCCGCAGTCTCGAGGCGTCGTGGATCGAGCCGGTAGGGCCTAACCCGCCGCCGACGGCATGCGACGCGCTGCAGACGCCGGAGGTGTCGCCGCTGACGTTCGAGGTGCTGGCGCGGCGTGATGCGAAGGGCGTGGCGGTGAGCGAGGCCGAGGTAAGGGCGGCACAGCGCTGGGCAGCGAGTGCGCTGCATCTGGTGGTCGAACCGGGTGGCGCGGTGGCGCTGGCGGCGTTGCTCGCGGGCAAGGTCACGGCGGAGGCCGGGATGCTGGTGA
>JAFEEZ010000069.1 GCA_018240825.1 Pseudomonadota bacterium
AATGGTTCGCGGCTTATGAAGTGATCGAAGGCGACGCCCGGCGCACGGCGCCGGTCGCCGAATTCGAAGCGACCCTCGGCGCGACCGACGAGCGTGCCGCCGCGCTCCACGCCGCGATCACCGCGCCGCGCGCGCCGCTGGTACTGGGTGAGCGGACGCTGCGGTTCGACCAGCCGCAGGTCGCGGGCATCCTCAACGTCACACCTGACAGCTTCTCCGGCGACACGCGGGACGATCCGGTCGCGGCGGGCGTCGCGATGGCGGCGGCCGGCGCGGCGCTGATCGACGTGGGCGGTGAATCGACGCGCCCCGGTGCCGCCATCGTGTGGGAGGGAGACGAGATCGCTCGAACGGAGTCCGTGGTGCGCGGCCTCGCGATGGCCGGGATTTTGGTGTCGATCGACACGCGCAAGGCGGCGGTGATGGAATCGGCGCTCGGCGCGGGGGCGGCGATCGTCAATGACGTGGCGGCGCTGCTGTGGGACGACCGCGCGCTCGAGGTGGTAGCGAAGGCTGGATGCCCGGTGGTACTGATGCACTCGCCCGACCCGGCGAAGGGGCCGCACGACGGCGGCGGCTATGGCAATGTGCTGATCGAGGTGTTCGACTGGCTGGAGGCGCGCGTCGCGGCGGTGGTCGCGGGCGGGGTCGATCGCGCCAGAATCATCGTCGATCCCGGCATCGGATTCGGCAAGTCGCTCCAGGAGAATTTGTCGCTGCTCAATGGCCTCGCGATGTTCCACGGCCTGGGCTGTCCGGTGATGCTCGGCGCGAGCCGCAAGCGGATGATCGGCGCGCTGTCGACCGAAGCGCCGGTCAACCAGCGGCTCGGCGGGAGCCTAGCTTTGGCGCTCAAGGGGGCGGAAGTGGGCGTGCAGCTGCTCCGAGTTCATGATGTGGCGGAGACCCTGCAGGCGCTGAAAGTGTGGCGCGGACTGCGCGATCAGGCGTTGGTTGGTCGCTAGCTCATACACACCGTTCGCCCTGAGCTTGTCGAAGGGCGTGTTCCGGGCACGTGCTTCGACAAGCTCAGCACGAACGGCGGCTTTGAACTCTGCGCTACGCCGCGTTGTCGATGCCCAATTCGCCCAGTTTGCGATAGAGCGTCGAGCGCCCGATCCCCAGCCGCCGCGCAACCTCGGTCATGCGGCCGCGATAATGGCCGATCGCGAGGCGGATGACGTCGGCTTCGATTTCCTCGAGCGGGCGCATGTTGCCGTCGGGGCGGAACAGGGTGACGCCGCCGCTGGTCGCCATCTGGCCGACCGGCGCGGCCACGCGGCCCGAGCCGAGCGCCGCGATCTGCGGGAAGTCGTGCAGCGTCAGCGCGTCCCCGTCGCACAGCACCGCCGCGCGGAACAGCGCGTTCTGGAGCTGGCGGACATTGCCCGGCCAGTCGTAGCGGCCCAGCAGCGCCAATGCTTCGTCCGTAATCCCCAGCGGGCGCAGGCCGGGCTGGTCGGCGATTCGCGCGAGCAGATGCCGCGCCAGCGCCGGGATGTCGCCGGTGCGCTCCCGCAACGGCGGGATCGTCACCTGGACGACATTGAGGCGGTAATAGAGGTCCTCGCGGAACCGGCCCGCCTCGACCTCTTCGATCAGTTTCTTGTTGGTCGCCGCGATCACGCGGACGTCGACTTCGCGCATGTGCCGCGCGCCGATCGGCTGCACCTCGCCCGACTGCAGCACACGGAGCAGCTTGACCTGCGCGTCGAGCGGCATCTCGCCGATCTCGTCAAGGAACAGCGTGCCGCCGTCGGCGTCCTGGAACTTGCCGATCTTTCGCTCGAACGCGCCGGTGAATGCGCCTTTCTCGTGCCCGAACAGCTCGCTTTCGACCAGATTGGCGGGGATCGCGCCGCAATTGATCGCGATCATGGGCTTCTTGCCGCGTGTCGAGGCGGCGTGAATCGCTTCGGCGACGACTTCCTTGCCCACGCCGCTCTCGCCCTCGATCAGGACGGGGACGCGCGCGCGCGCGGCCTTGGCGGCGATCGCCAGCGCGGCGCGGAAATCGGGAGCGGCGCCGACGATCTCGTCGAAGCCGAGCAAAGCCGGAATCTTCTCGGTCAACGGGCGCAGCTCGCCCGCGTCGGTCCCCGCAGCGACCGTGTCGAGCGCGGCGAGCAGGCGTTCGGCGGCGAACGGTTTGACCAGGAAATCGGTCGCGCCGGCGCGCATCGCCGACACCGCGTCGGCGACCGATCCGTTGGCGGTGAGCATCAGGATCGGGAGTTGCGGGCGGCGCAGGCGCAGCTCGGTGATCAACCGAACCGCGTCGGCTTCCGGCCCGATGCTGTCGAGCAGGATCGCGTCGAGTTGCATCCCGTCCTGCGTGCCGAGCATCGCGATAGCGGTTTCCCCGTCGGCGGCGAACACCGATCGCCAATCGCGCCGTGCGGCGATCGCCGACACCAAGCGCCGTTGCGCCGGTTCGTCGTCGATCAACATCAGGAGGCGCTGTCCGTTGCGCGTCATCCCGCCCTCTTGTTAAGTTCGTTCAAGCGGTCTCCAATAAGGATGCAAGGTAAAGGTGGCCTTAAGCAGCCGGATAGGGTTTGTTCAGGGGCTTGAGAGGCGCGGTGACGCCGGTTAAGACCGCCTGCGCAACACGGGAGAGTTCAGCACATGGCCGGCCACACCGACATGAAACCGCACGAGCAGACGTACCATTCGGTGATGGCGCTGCTGAAATGGGGGGCGGTCGGCTGCATCATCATCGCGGCGATCGTGATCTGGCTGATCTCCTCCGGCGGCCACGCGTAGCCGCGCGTGAAGATCGCCGTCCTCAAGGAAACCGCCGAGGGCGAACGCCGCGTCGCCGCCACGCCGGAAACCGTCAAGAAGTTCATCGCGCTGGGCGCCGAGGTGGCGGTCGAGGCCGGGGCGGGCGACACGGCCAGCATCGCCGATGCGGATTACAGTGCGGCCGGTGCCAGCGTCGGCGCGCGGGCGGCGACGCTAAGGAGCGCCGACATCGTGCTCGGCGTGCAGGGACCCGATCCGGCGAGCCTGAAGGGTGTCAACGCGAGGGCGTGGATCGTCGCCGGGCTCAACCCGTTCGGCGCGCGCGACCGTGTCGACGCCTATGCCGCGGCGGGATACGAAGCGCTGGCGATGGACTTCATGCCGCGCATCACGCGCGCGCAATCGATGGACATATTGTCGAGCCAGGCGAACCTTGCGGGTTACAAGGCGGTGCTCGACGCGGCCGCCGAATATGGCCGCGCCTTTCCGATGATGATGACCGCGGCGGGCACGGTGAGTGCGGCCAAGGCGTTCGTCATGGGCGTCGGCGTCGCAGGATTGCAGGCGATCGCCACCGCGCGGCGCTTGGGCGCGCAGGTCTCCGCGACCGATGTGCGCTCGGCGACCAAGGAACAAATCCTGTCGCTCGGCGCGAAACCGATCTTCGTCGAGAATGTCGCCGGGATCGAGGGCGAAGGCTCGGGCGGCTACGCGACCGAGATGAGCGAGGAATATCAAAAGGCGCAGGCCGAGCTGGTCTCATCGCACATCGCCAAACAGGACATCGTCATCACCACCGCACTGATTCCGGGTCGCCCCGCGCCGCGGCTGATTTCGGACGCACAGATAGCCAGCATGAAGCCGGGCAGCGTGATCGTTGACCTCGCGGTCGAAGCCGGCGGCAACGTCGAGGGCGCGGTCGCGGGACAGGTGGTCGAGCGGCACGGCGTCAAGATCGTCGGTCACAGGAACGTGGCGAGCCGACTCGCGGCCGACGCCTCGGCGCTGTTCGCGCGCAACCTCTACAACTTCCTCTCGACCTTCTGGGACAAGGACGCGGGCAAGCCAGTGCTCGACGACGAAATCGGCGACGCGGTGCGGCTGACCAGGGACGGCAAGGTCGTCAACCAGCGGCTGCTCGGCGCGTGATCCGCTGTCCTATACATCCTCGAACCGATATGATCGGGACGCGATGGGCAGACACGAACTTTGCTTTTTATGATGCCGTATATGCGCGACGTTAGTGCAGTTGCGCGGGACTGAAACGAGAGGCGCGAATGGACTTCATCTCGATCCTGTCGATCTTCGTGCTGGCCTGCTTTGTCGGCTATTACGTCGTCTGGTCGGTGACCCCGGCGCTGCACACGCCGCTGATGGCGGTGACCAACGCAATTTCCTCGGTGATCATCGTCGGCGCGCTGATTGCGGCGGCGGCGGGTGGATTGGGCGCGGCGGGGGCGACATCGAAGTGGCTCGGGCTGGTCGCGGTGGTGCTGGCGAGCGTCAACATCTTCGGCGGGTTCGCGGTGACAGCGCGCATGCTGGCGATGTACAAGAAGAAAGCGAAGTGATGCGCCGGCGGGGGGATAATTGATGGAGGGGCTTGCCCAGAATTCGTGGGCGGCGCTCGCCTATCTGATCGCTGGCGTGTGCTTCATCCTCGCGCTACGCGGCCTGTCGAGCCCGACCTCGAGCCAGCGCGGCAACCGCTTCGGCATGATCGGCATGATGATCGCCGTGGCGACGACGTTAGTTACGCATGCCCCGCAGATTAATCCGAATGCTCCTGGCGCGCTTACCGCAATCGAAAACGGGCTTTCGCTTGATTTTAACTCGATCGTCGAAATTCTCGCCGCGATCGGCATAGGCGCAGCGATCGGCATTGTGACTGCTCGCCGCATCGCGATGACGGCGATGCCGCAACTCGTCGCGGCGTTCCACTCGCTGGTCGGCCTCGCCGCGGTGCTGGTCGCGGCCGCCGCGTTCCTCAATCCGCTTGCGTTCAGCATCGCCGACATGGTCCATCCAATGATCGGCCAGCCGTTCCTCGCGATCCATCAGGTCAGCCGGGTTGAGATGGGGCTGGGGGTCGCGATCGGCGCGATCACCTTCTCAGGGAGCGTGATCGCGTTCCTGAAGCTCAACGGCAATATGGGCGGCAAGCCGATCCTGCTGCCGGGGCGACATGTCATCAACCTCGCGGTGCTCGCCGGCATCCTTGGGCTAATCGCGTATTTCACGCAGGATCAGTCGCCCTGGATCTTCTGGACGGTGACGGGCTTGTCGTTTGCGATCGGCTTTCTGCTGATCATCCCGATCGGCGGGGCGGACATGCCGGTCGTGGTGTCGATGCTCAACAGCTATTCGGGCTGGGCGGCGGCGGCGATGGGGTTCACGCTGCATAACAGCGCGATGATCATCACCGGCGCTTTGGTCGGGTCGTCGGGCGCCATCCTGTCCTACATTATGTGCCGCGCGATGAACCGCAGCTTCATCAGCGTGATTGCGGGCGGGTTCGGCGGCGAGGCGGGCGGCGGTGGCGGCGAGGCGAAGGAACAGCGCCCGTGGAAGCGCGGCTCGGCGGAGGATGCCGCGTTCCTGATGAGCCAGGCCGACCAGGTCATCATCGTCCCCGGCTACGGCATGGCGGTCAGCCAGGCGCAACACGTGCTCCGCGAAATGGCCGACAAGCTGAAGGAAGAAGGTGTCAAGGTGAAGTATGCGATCCACCCCGTCGCGGGCCGCATGCCGGGGCACATGAACGTCCTGCTCGCCGAGGCCAACGTGCCGTACGACGAAGTGTTCGAGCTGGAGGACATCAACTCCGAGTTCGCGCAGACCGACGTGGCGTTCATCATCGGCGCCAACGACGTGGTCAATCCGGCCGCCAAGACCGACAAGTCATCCCCGATCTATGGCATGCCGGTGTTCGACGTGAACAAGGCTAAGACGGTGCTGTTCATCAAGCGGTCGATGGGCGGGGTCGGCTATGCGGGCGTCGATAACGACGTCTTCTATAAGGACAATACCATGATGCTGCTCGCCGACGCGAAGAAGATGGTCGAGGAGATCGTCAAGGCGCTGGGGTGATCCCACGAAAAGTCGGTGGCCGCCGGGGGGTGAAAAAGATCGGCTTGATCCCCGGGAACGGATATCCGCCCCAATGCGCGGGCCCGACCGAACGCTGCTGTACCGCCGCGCAACGGGTTGGTTCCGAAACGCTCTGATCCGGCTTGCGTCGGGCCCCATCTCGCGCCACAGGGAACTCTTAGGGCGCTTAGCTCAGTTGGTAGAGCGCTTCGTTTACACCGAAGATGTCAGGGGTTCGAGTCCCTTAGCGCCCACCAGATCCGCGGGATGGGTTCGTGTGACGGACGTGTCGCGGGAGGGGTTCGCGAGACGGACGCGTCGCGGCGGGTGTTTTTGCACGGCGGCGACGTTCGCGGCCGGCCTGGACCGCGATCTGGGACGGAAAAAAGCGCAATTGCGCGGTGCGCCGGAAGCAGCGGAGGCGGACGATCGAGCAAGCCCCGCGGACATCGCCGCCGGCGCTACAAGCCGCGGATCAGCATGACCGCGCGCGCGATCCAGGGCGGGTCGCTGACCACCTGTTGCCGCTGTCCCGCGCCCATGGGCAGCACCTGAAGCCGGTCGCCCTCGCGTCCGATCAGCCGCCCGAACAGGAAGCGCCCGCCCGGCCGCGGGACCAGCACGTCGCGGTTGAGCGCGCCCGCGAACGCGTCGGGCGCGAGCGGTTCGCACCAGATCGTGTCGCCGGCGCGATAGTCACCGATCCCGCCCGTCACCGAAATCCCGACCGTCCCCGCGGCGGCGCGCGGCGGCGGCAGCACGATCGGTCGCGCCGGCGCGTGCGCCCCGTCCGCCGCGAGCAACGCCGCGACCGGCAATTCAGCATGGTCGGGCAGCCTGACGAGATCCGCCGCCTCGACCCCCAAAGCCGCGGCGATGCGGTTGAGCCAGCCGACCGACACGGTGCGCGTGCCGGTTTCGAGCCGGCCGATCGTCTGCGCGGTGGTCGGCGGGACGCAGGCGCGCGCGACATCGTCGAGCGTCATGCCCTTCGCACGGCGGACTTCGCGGATGGCGGTGATCATCAGGCACGCTCCCGGTTCGCCAAATAGGTTATCCACTTTCCTACAGAACGACCCGCATGGCAATACCGTCCGCGACTCGGGAAAGGGAGAATGCGGATGCGCGATCTGGTGGAAATGGCGTTCGATCCCGCGGATGTCGCGATTGTCCCCGGCCGCGCGGCGGCGAAAGCGAAACGCGGACGGACGGTCACGGTCAACCGCGCCGAATCGCCGCTCGCCTGGTTTGCCGCGCGCGGGCTGGTCGACGCGCGCCAGGTCGAAGCGGGCGAGCGCCTGCGCCGCGATTACGAGATCGCCCAGCTCGGCCCGCGCGTGACGATGCAATGGGACGCGGTGCGGGTCGACGGCGGCGGCCGGGGCGGCGGCGACGGCGGCGACCCCACGCTCTCGCACGTCGCCGCCAGACGCCGGTTCGACGCGGCGATCGCCGCCGCGGGCGGCGGCCTCAGCGACATATTGTGGCGAGTCGTCTGCGCCGGCGAAGCGATCCCCGCCGCCGAACGCGCGCTCGGCTGGCCCGGGCGTGCGGGCCGGCTGGTGCTCGGCCTCGCGCTCGACCGGCTGGCGGATCATTACGGGCTGATGCGGGCGCCATAGCGCCGCCGCGCTGCACGGGCGAACGACGTCCCGAGCAGGATCGGCAAGGCGAGTGCGGCATGGCCGCCCGACGCCGCGCCAGGGGCCCGCGCCCGCCGGTCGCGATCGTTCCGCGCCGTCGGTCTGCCCACATGCCGTGCTGGCGTCTCGCTGCGCGCTATCCTAGGATCGCCGCCGATCCAACCACGGAAGGGCCAGTCATGATCGTCTATGGTTCCACGCTGTCGCCGTTCGTCCGCAAGGTGATGGCGTATGTGGCCGAAAAGGGGTTGAACGCCGAACTCAAGCCGTCGGGGATGGGGCGCGGCGGGCCCGAATTCGACGAAGCGAGCCCGTTCGCCAAGATGCCTGCGTTCCGCGATCCCGGCGCCGATCATGGCCGCGATTTCGTGATTTCGGATTCGACCGCGATCATCGCCTATCTGGAGGCGAAATATCCCGATCCGGTGATGATCCCGGCCGACCCGGTTGCGCGGGCGCGCGTGATCTGGTTCGAGGAGTTCGGCGACACGATGGTCGCGGCCGCGGGCGGCAAGGTATTCTTCAACCGCGTGGTCGCGCCCAAATTCCTGAAGATCGCGGGCGACAAGGCGGCGGCGCAGGGCGCGATCGACACCGACATGCCGCGGCTGTTCGACTATCTGGAGCGCGCGATTCCCGACAGCGGGTTCCTGGTCGGCGGCCGCATGAGCCTGGCCGACATCGCGGTCGCCAGCCCCTTCGCGAACTATGCGCATTGCGGGGTCGGCCCCGACCCGGCGCGCTGGCCGCGCACCGTCGCCTATGTCGACGCGATCCTCGCGCGGCCGAGCTTCGCCGGCATGATCGCGGACGAGCGGACGATGATGGCGGCGCTCGCCTAGTCACGCTCCGATCAGATGCAGCGCGACGTCGCGCCGGTGCGGGCGGCGGCGGTGTTCGAACAGGTAGATGCCCTGCCACGCGCCGAACGCGAGGCGGCCGGCGATCAGCGGGACGGCGAGCTGCGTCTGCGTCAGCGCGGCGCGCAGGTGCGCGGGCATGTCGTCCGGGTCTTCGTCGTCATGCTCGTAGTCCGCGCTTTCGGGCGCGAGGCGTGCGAAATAGGCTTCGAGATCGCGCCGCGCGGCGGGGGCGGCGTTTTCCTGGATCAGCAACGACGCCGAGGTGTGGCGGACGAACAGCGTCAGCAGGCCTTCGCGCATCGCCGCCTGGCCGGCCCATGACACGACGCGATCGGTGATCTCCGTCAGGCCTTGGCCGCTCGTGTCGATCGTCAGGATCGTGGTTCTCTGGTGGATCATGCTGGTCTCTACGCCTGACGGTTTGAACCGATCCCCCCGGGCGGGTAGGATGATGCGATGCGGATCGAGTTCATCAAGTGCCACGGATCGGGCAACGACTTCGCGCTGGTCGACGCGCGCGGGGTCGAGCGCGGCGACGGCGAATGGGCGGCGATCGCGCGCGCGCTCGCCGACCGGCGCGGCGCGGTGGGGAGCGACGGGCTGCTACTGCTGACCGCGGGCGACGGCCAGCATGCCTTCGGGATGCGGATGTTCAACAGCGACGGGTCGGAGGCGGAGACGTGCCTCAACGGCTTGCGCTGCGTCGCGCGCGCGGGGCTCGACGCGCTGGGGCTGGACCAAGCGCTGGTGCGGCTGAAGACGAGCGGGGCGGAGGTGCGGCGCGATCCGCCCCTCGCGCCCGGGGTGGTCACGATCGGCGAGCGGGCGGGGCCGGCGAGCCTCGACCTCGACGGCTGGCCGATGGCGATCGGACGGCACCAGAACGTGCAGACGCCGCTCCCCGGCCTGCCGAGCGGCCGTCCGTTCACGGCGGTCGCGATCCCCAACCCGCACCTGATCGCGTTCGTCGAGGCGATCGACGAGGTCGAACTGGTCGCGGTGGGAGAGGCTTGCGAGGCCGCGCCGGCGTGGCTACCCAACCGCGCTAACGCGTCGTTCATCGAGAGGCGGGGCGGGGGCGGGGGGCTCGTGCGGACGTTCGCGCCCGGGGCCGCGCTGACCCACA
>JAFEEZ010000006.1 GCA_018240825.1 Pseudomonadota bacterium
ATCACGATCACGTCGGGATCGCGCGCCATCATCACGTCGAGCGCCGAATTGATCGCCTGGATCATGTTCATGCGGGTGGCGCCTGTTTCGGTGGCGCTTCCTTCGGTTTCGATCACGTCGCTCATTTCTTCCGCGCCCATGGCCGTCCGCTCGCCTGTTCCTCGTCCAGCATCATCTGACGCTGCTCGCGCAAATGCCATGGCATTTCCTCGAACACGCCATCGAATAGCGTGTCGAGCGGCTGATGCAGACCGTGGCCGAGAATGCCGTTCTTCTCCGCATTCTTCTGCGCGGCCTTGACCATCTCGGCGAGTTCGAGGTCCTGCGCCGCGTGGCGCTCCTCGTCCCATTCGCCGATCGCGATCAGATGACTCTTCAAGCGCGCGATCGGGTCGCCGAGCGGCCAGGCGGTCGGCTCGCCTGCCGAGCGGTACTGGCTGGGGTCGTCCGAGGTCGAATGCCCTTCGGCGCGATAGGTGAAGTGTTCGATCAGCGTCGGGCCCTGGTTGGTCCGCGCGCGCTCCGCCGCCCATTCGGTCGCGGCATAGACCGCGAGCGCGTCGTTGCCGTCTACACGAAGGCCCGCAATGCCGTAGCCTACCGCGCGCGCGGCGAAGGTCGTCGCCTCCGCGCCCGCAAAGCCGGAGAACGAGCTGATCGCCCACTGATTGTTGACGACGTTGAAGATCACCGGCGCGCGATAGACGGTCGCGAAGGTCAGCGCCGAGTGGAAGTCACCCTCCGCCGTCGACCCTTCACCGCACCAGGTTGCGGCGATCCGCGTATCGCCGCGCGACGCCGACGCCATCGCCCAGCCGACCGCTTGCGGATATTGCGTCGTGAGGTTACCAGAGATCGAGAAGAATGAGAAACGCTTTTCCGAATACATGATCGGCAGCTGCTTGCCCTGCAGCTTGTCGCCCGCATTCGAGTAGATCTGGTTCATCATGTCCTCGAGCGGACAGCCGCGCGAGATCAGCACGCCCTGCTGGCGATAGGACGGGAAGCACATGTCATCGGCGGCGAGCGCGGCGGCCGCACCGATCGACACCGCCTCCTCGCCCAAGGACTTCATATAGAAGCTGGTCTTGCCCTGCCGCTGCGCGCGGAACATGCGTTCGTCGAACGCGCGCACCAGCGCCATATTGCGGAGCATCCGCCGCAGCGTATCCGGCGTCAATTTGGGGTCCCATGGCCCCACCGCGCGATCATTCTCGTCGAGCACGCGGACCATCGAATAAGCGAGATCGATAAAGTCTTTCGCCTCGTCGGCCGTGTCTGGGCGCCGCGCCGCGCCCGCGGCCGGTATTTCGACACCGGCGAAATCGACGGCGTCGCCTGGCCGGAATTTCGGCTCGGGGACGTGCAGCGACAGGGGCTTCAGATTGGCGCGCGGGGACTCGCTGGCCATGCTCTCTCCGGGTTCGACTCGATAGCGGAACGCTTCGGCGCCGCCTTTGTCCCGTTGTTATTTTATTTCAAGCCTCTTGGCGAGTCGGGGCAAACGCAGCGATCGCCCCCGGCGAACGCCCGCTCGCGCAGAACCGAAGAATAAGATAAAACCAACACACCTAGCGGGAGGTGTGGGATGCTGGCCGACCATGTGCCCGGATTATTCATCGCCACCGGCGATCCCGATCGGGCTCGGGCGTTCTACGAACAGACGCTTGGGCTGCCCTATCTCGGCTTCGACGGCTTCGCGCATTCGTTCAAAGCCGGCCCCAACACGCTCCGAGTCGTGAAGCCGCCGCACCGCGTGCAGGCCGATTATACCGTGCTGGGGTGGGTGACGCCCGACATCGTGAAGGACGTGACCGCACTCACCGCGCGCGGCGTCGTCTTCGAGCGTTATGCCTTTTTCGGCGATCAGCAGGATGCCGACGGCATCTGGACCGCGCCGGGGGGCGCCCGTGTGGCGTGGTTCAAGGATCCCCACGGCAACATCCTGTCGCTGGCGCAGCATGTCGACGCGGATTAGGGTCCAAACTCAATTAGCGCGAGGTCGTGACGGAGCCGATTTTGGTTCCAGGCAAGGAGCAAGGAGGGATCGATGCTGGAGGCATCGTGACCGACGCGCGACGACGTCCTGGGGCCAAAATCGGCCCGCCGCTCCGCGGTTGCCCATGAAAGCCCGCCGAGCATCGTCGCTTGCTGGCGCGTAGCTTCGGCTACGCGACTGCGCTGCGCTCCTCGTCGGCGCGCTTCCATGGGCAATCACGATCCTCGCGCTAATTGGGTTTGGACCCTAGCCCCCAACCGTCTGCTCGATCACGCCGAAGATCGGGTGGTGCTTGTCGTCCTCGGCCCAGATGCGGACGGTGTCGCCGGCCTTGAGGAAGGGCGTGACCGGCTTGCCGCCGTTGATCGTCTCGACCGTGCGCAGCTCGGCGAGGCACGAATAGCCGACCCCGCCCTCGGCGATCGGCTTGCCGGGGCCGCCATCGGCATCGCGGTTGCTGACGGTGCCCGACCCGACGATCGTCCCTGCGCCGAGTTTACGCGTCTTCGCCGCATGCGCGACCAGCGTGCCGAAGTCGAACGTCATGTCCTCACCTGCATCGGCGCGGCCGAACGGCTGGCCGTTGAGGTCGACCATCAGTTTACGGTGGAGCTTGCCGTCGCGCCACCAATCGCCGAGCGCGTCGGGGGTGACGAACACCGGCGAGAAGGCGCTGGCCGGCTTCGACTGAAAGAACCCGAACCCCTTGGCGAGCTCGCCGGGAATAAGGTTGCGCAAGGAGACATCGTTGGTCAGCCCGACGAGCAGGATCGCGTCGAGCGCCTGTTCACGCGTCGCGCCGAGCGGCACATCGCCGGTCACCACCACGACTTCGGCCTCGAGGTCGCAGCCCCAGCTTTCGTCGGCGAGCGGGATCGGATCGCGCGGGCCGAGGAACCCGTCCGAGCCGCCTTGGTACATCAGCGGATCGTGCCAGAACGATTCGGGCATCTCCGCATTGCGCGCCTGCCGGACCAGCGCGACGTGGTTCACATAGGCCGACCCGTCGGCCCATTGATACGCACGCGGCAGCGGCGAGGCGGCGTCATGTTCGTGAAAGCGGTCGAGCGGAATCGCCTGATTGCGCACGTCGGTCGCCAGCACGATCAAATCGGGCAGCAGCCGGTCCCAGTCGTCGAGCACGGCTTGCAAGGTGGGCGCGATATGGCTGGCGTCCGCGCACCAGGCGAGGTCGTCCGACACGACGACGAGCTTGCCGTCGCGTCCATGCTTCAAGCTGGCGAGTTTCATGCGCTCTCCTGATCGTTGCACCATCCCTACCCGTTCGTGTCGAGCGAAGTCGAGACACGTTGGCGACAGAAAAACGCTTCTCGACTTCGCTCGAAGCGAACGGAATAAGGGATGGCGAAAAGGTTGCAGGAGGGAACTGATATGACTCCGGATTCGGTGCCCGGCCGTTCCGCCTATAACGACGATCACGAGGCGTTCCGCCAGACCGTGCGATCGTTCCTGCAAAAGGAAGGCGTGCCAAACGTCAACGAGTGGGAAAAGAATCGTCTCGTCCCGCGCGAATTCTGGCGCAAGGCGGGCGAGATAGGGATGCTGTGCCCGACGGTGCCCGAGGAATATGGCGGGCTCGGGCTCGACTTCGGCTACAACGCGGTCGTCGATGAGGAGATGTCGTACATCGGCGTGCCCGCGGGCTTCTCGCTGCAATCGGACATCGTCTGCGGTTATCTCGAATCCTACGGGTCGGAGGAGCAGAAGAAGCAATGGTTGCCGCGGCTCGTCAGCGGCGAGACGATCACTGCGATCGCGATGACCGAGCCGGGCACCGGCAGCGACCTGCAATCGATCCGCACCTCGGCGAAGAAGGACGGCAACCATTATGTCGTCAACGGCAGCAAGACCTACATCACCAACGGCCAGAATGCCGACCTAGTGCTGGTTGTCGCCAAGACCGATCCCGACGCCAAGCCCGCGTACAAGGGGATGTCGATCATCCTGGTCGAGGCCGACCGCGAAGGGTTCAAGCGCGGGCGCAAGCTCGACAAGATCGGCCAGGATGCCGCCGACACGTCCGAATTGTTCTTCGAGGATGTCCGCGTCCCCATGACCAATTGTCTCGGCGAAGAGGGCAAGGGCTTCATCTATCTGATGAGCCAACTGCCGCAGGAACGCCTGTCGATCGCGGTGGGCACGCAAGCCTCGGCGCAAAAGGCGTTCGACGAGACGGTCGAGTTCACCAAGACTCGCAAGGCGTTCGCCGGGATGGTGTTCGATTTCCAGAACACCAAGTTCGTGCTGGCCGATCTCGCCGCCAAGCTACAGGTCGGCTGGGCGCATCTCGACTGGGCGATCTCGCGACACCTGAAGGGCGAGCTGACCCCGACCGAAGGCGCCGCGGCCAAGCTGTGGCATACCGAGCTGCAATGGGAGGTGATGGACAAATGTCTCCAGCTCCATGGGGGCGCGGGGTATATGAACGAATATCCCATCGCCCGGATGTGGCGCGCGGCACGGGTCAGCCGCATTTACGGCGGGACCAACGAGATCATGAAGGAACTGATCGGGCGCAGCCTCTAGCTGCCCTCCTCCTGCTTTCTCGGGAGCACGGTTAGAGGCTAACCTTTCGCTCGATTCCAATCGCGTCCAGAAACGCCGCGTCGTGGCTGACCACGAGCAACGCGCCGTCATAGCCGCGCAGCGCCGCCTCCAGCACCTCGATCGAGTCGAGGTCGAGATGATTGGTCGGCTCGTCGAGCAGCAGCAATTGCGGCGGTCGCGCCGCCGACAACACGCAGGCCAGCCCGGCGCGTAATCGTTCGCCGCCCGACAGCGTCCCGGCGACGCGCAACGCCGCCTGGTTGCGGAATGCGAAGCGGGCGAGCGCGGCATAGGCCTGGTTCTCGCCCAGATCGGGATTGAGCGCGCGCAGATTGGCGAGGATCGTGGCGTCGCGGTCGATCAGCCCGACATGCTGGTCGAGCAACGCGATCCGGTCCGACCGCCACACGGCCCCGGAAACCGGCTCGATCTCTCCGGCAGCCAGGGCCAGCACGCTCGTCTTGCCGCTGCCGTTGACGCCCGTGAGCCCGACTCGCTCGGGGCCGCGGATGGCGAGATCGACCGGTCCGATCCGCTTCGTTCCCCGCGCAATTATCGCCTCGTCGATCCGCAGCAACTCGCGCGACGACGGCAATCCGCTTGGCGGCAAGTCGATGGTGAGCGGCGTCGTCACCTCGACCCTGGCGCTCGCCACGTCATGCTCGGCTTCCGCATCTCCGATCATTCGGTCGGCGAGCC
>JAFEEZ010000070.1 GCA_018240825.1 Pseudomonadota bacterium
GCAGGGCCATATGCCGGTCAACGCCCGCACAAGCGTCGTCTTGCCGCCACCGCTCGGACCGATGATCCCGAGAGCCTGCCCTGCCTGGATCTCGAACGACACATCGCTTAGCAGTATCCGGCCAGACGTAGGCGCGGCGACGGTTATGGCCTCGACCCGGATCGATGCCGATGGAGGTGGCAGTGGCATCGGCTTGTCGGCCGTGGCCAAGACCACGACCGTTTCCCGCAGTCGCCCGTAAGCCGTGCGGGCATTGACGATGTGCTTCCAGTTGCCGATGGCCATGTCGATTGGCGCCAGGGCGCGACCAGCCGCGACGGAGGCCGCGATGATGGCGCCTGCCGACAGTTCGCCAATGATCGTAAGATACGCGCCCAGCCCCAGGACCGCCGACTGGAGGATCATCCGAAGCACGCGCGACAACGCGCCAAGGGTGCCGCTGATGTCGCTCGTATGGGTCTGAAGTTCGAGGTGATCCTCATTGGCGGCGTTGAAGCGACCAACTGCGCGACCAGCCATGCCCATGGCCCTCAGGATGTCGGCATTCCGCGCGTTGGAATCTGCGATTTCATTTCGTGCGATCGTCGCTTGATGCGCCGAACTGGCAAGGCGCCGCGTCAAAAGCTCGGTGGCGACGGCAATGATCGACAGGACAAATGCGCCGCCAAGCGTCAGCGCGCCAAGCAGCGGGTGAAGCACATAAGCAAAGACCAGAAACACCGGCATCCACGGAAGATCAAACAGGGCGACCGGCCCCTGACTGCCAAGAAAGCCGCGCAGGGTATCCACGTCGCGGCCGCGTTCCAGCGCCTCGGATGTGGAATAGCCATACCGCGGCATGTCGATTGCGACCTGATGGGCGATCGGCGCTGTCTTTCGATCGAGCCGTGCACCGATGCGGATTAGGATCTGGGATCGGAGGATTTCAAGCGTTCCCTGGAACGCGTAAAGGCCAATGGCCAGCGCCGACAGCGCCAACAGGGTCGGGATACTGGCGCTGCCGAGAGCCCGGTCGTAGATCTGAAGCATATAGAAAGAACCGGTCAGTGCCAGCAGGTTGATGACGCCCGACATGACAAACAGAAAAATGGCAATACCGCGGAACCCGGCGATGAGGCCGTCGGCATGCTTGCGCTTTTCTGCTGCAAGGCGATCCTTCGATTTCGTCGTTGACACCGCACGTCCCCCCAAAAAAGACTTCAACTGAATAGTTCCGCGGGCCGGCGTTGTGCCGACCCGCAATGCAGTCCTGTCAAAGTGTGAAGTCAGATGCGGTCAGGTTATGCATGCCCTTGATGCTGATCTTGAAATCGGCACCGTCGTCGCCCCAGGTCTTTCCCGACACCACGGTGAATTCCTCGCCTTCACAGATCTCGTGGGTCACCAGCAGTTCGCCCCGTTCGGCCAGTTCGGCGCTCACCAGCGTAAAGCTCTGGTTTCCGGAGACGCCCCTCGCCGCGTCGATTTCGCTGAGGTCGATCCTGTCACCCGGCTCGAACGAGGTGATCACGGCGCCGCGGGCTTCGCGGATGGACGCGAAGTGGAAGGTATCGCCCTGCTCGTCGACACCCTGCGGTGACCCTTCGTAGTCGTCGCTCACCGCGGCCGGCACTTCGGCGGTTGCCGGTTCTGGAGTGATATCGGCCTCGGCAGCATTGGCCGACATCGCGTTGACAACGTCTTGCGGACGCAGATTGCCGATCACCTGATCGTTTCCGCCGTTCGTGTTGAACACGATACGGTGCTCAGACGTCAGACCGGAGATATCCACCGTGTCGTCGCCGGATGTTCCGCCGACGGTGATCGTGCTGAAGTTCAGGCTGGTGGTGTTGAAGTCGCCGTAGACTTCGACCGTATCTCCCGCGTCGGCACCGCCGTTGGCGTTTCCGTTGCCGTCGTTTGCCGAGACCGCCAGCGCATTGATCCCGATCTCTTCGATGTTGTCGAGTTCGGCGACGATCGAGGCGGCATCGGTGCCGTCACGGGTGATCACGATTTCCGTTCCCGCTGCAAGAAGCGCCGCAGGATTGATCGCGAGGAATGCGTCCCGCGTGTAGATCCGGAAGGTCTCGCCGGTGCCGGTGCGGCCGTTCAGCTGGAACGTATCGTTGTCCGCCCCGCCGTCGATGATGTCCCGCCCGTCGGTGGCGCCGCTGGCATTGGCGTTCCAGACGATCGTGTCGTCACCGGCATTGGCAAGGATGATGTCGTTGCCGCCACCACCCTTCACCTGTGTGCCGGTATCGTCGCCGACCAGAACTTCGCTCCCTGCCCCTCCGACGACACCCGGCCGGGTGAAGGCGACGCTGACGTTGTCGATGAAGTAGTTTTCTCCGGCGCCGGTCACCCCGCCCACGCTGCGGAAGCGGATCGCGGAACTGGCACTCATCTGTGCCGCTGACAGGTTGGCCGTGAAGGGCTGGTTGACATTGTCTGCCGTCGCCGATCCGGCGAGCGTTCCAAGCAGTTCCCAGGCGTTGGTGGTCGCGTTGAACGCTTCGACGGCTATGGTTTCACCCGCATCGATGCCGACGTCCGTCCAGATGAACGTGAGCGTTGCTGCGGTGGCGCCATCAAGGTTGATCGCCCGTGTAACGGCGTCGTTGGTGCCGGCACCCGAGTTGAAATTCAGCCGTCCGCCGGTGATCTGGATGTCACCGGTTGCCGCGCCACCACCGTCACCGGTTTCGGCCCAGTTATCGGTCCAGGCACCATCGTCGTTCGTATAGCTGCCGTCGTTGAAGTTCTCGGAGTAGGTGTTGGCGGCGACCTGCGACGACACGTTGACGGTCGCGCCACCGGTCAGGAGACCATCGCTCGCGGTATAGGTGAACGATCCGCCGGACGGTGCGGTATCTGCCAACATGACCGAGCCGGGATTGGTGACCAGCGACAGGCTGCCCACGCTGTTCGCGCCGCCGACGACGGTGATGTCGAGAGTGCGGTCGGGATCGATGTCGTTGGCGAGCAGGGCCC
>JAFEEZ010000071.1 GCA_018240825.1 Pseudomonadota bacterium
TCCAGCGCCGGACGGTCTGCATCGGTCAGTTCTGCCGTCGACTTGCCCAAGGCGGCCGTTACGAAGACGTCGAAGCTGAAGCCGTCGAAGAGGCAAGCGCAGGAGCCTTCTTCAAGCCGCCGCGACATCGCTACGCGAAAATAGGCCTGCCGAGCCACTGCGCGGAACTTCCAATCGGTGATCCCCTCCGGCAGGTCGATCACCTCTTCGCAGGAAGGCCGGTCAGCGGCAGCAAAGATGCCGGTACCGCGCCTCTGCATCTCGGTCAGGAGGTCCAGCGCGGTCTCCGCATCCTGCGCGCCTACCGCTTCCCGGGTCTCTTCGATCAGCTGAACGTCACTGAAAGTGGCGATGTCTTGCGCAGCAGCGAAGCTGGTAAAGCAAACCATGACAACAACCGCCGCGACGTGGTGAGAAGCCCGCCGCATCATTCGGCCCCCGAATAGTCGAAGAAGCTCTTTTCCTTGGCCTGCTCTGCGGCCCAGTTCACACCCGTCTGCCCGGCGGCCAGCCCCGCAGCTGCGTTCAACCGCCACATCTGGCCGAGCATGTAGTTGGTCTCGGCCGCCATCCGGGTGTTGAGGTCGATGCTTTCCTTGAGCGTTTCCTGTTTGGCGATCTCATCGACAAGGCCGTCGATCCGGGCGAGGCTTTGGGCGGCTTCCTCGTAGGAAAGCTGCGCCACGCCCATGGCCGTGGCACTCGTCGCTGCGGTCGTCGCGATGAGCTTGTCCTGCGGGTTCTCCGATGACGACAGCCCGGCCAGGGTTTCCGAGGTCAGCCCGGCCCCTTCCAGCGTGTCGCGCATATATTCGGCGGCCATCTTGTCGCCCATGGTCACGTCGCCATCGAGCAAGCTGTCCAGAAGCCCATCGAAATCCCCGATGGTCAGCGCATCCTGGAAACCAGAGAGATCGGTGATCTTGGCCGCGCGTGAGCGCAGGTCCTCCACCGAATTGTAAAGGCTCGCGATCTCGTTCAGGCCCGAGATCGATCCGAGGATGCCTTCGAGGTTGGTCAGCTGCTCGAGGCCTGTCTCGACCTGTTTCTTCAGCTCTTCGATCTGCGCGATCTGGTTTTCTGCATCGCGGAGGGCTGCTTGCAGCTGCTCGATGTTCTTGGCGAGGTTGGTGCCGTCGATGACGGGCACGCCCTGTGCAAAGGCTGTTGACCCGAAAAGAGAGAAGCACAACGCCGCTGTTGCGGCCGTGAGGTTACGGTGCATCCGAATACTCCCAGAATGTCGTGTATTGCAGGGCTTGCGCGGCATCAGAGAGCCCGCGGGCCGCCTCGACCTTGACCGCCCCGGCGCGCAGCCGCAGCGTCAGGGCCATGAGGCGGGCGCGCTCGGCGAGCATGTAGGTGTTCTGGTCGACCGCTTCTTTCGGGGTCTGGGGCTTGGCCTCTTCCAGGAACCCCTTGATCCGGGCCATCGCCGCCTCGATCTGCCCCGACTGCTGGCCGGAATAGCCGATGAATGCCGAGGACATGTTGCCCCATTCGGCACTTGCACCCTCCACCCCCGCCAAAGTGCCGGTTACGTCCGCGCCAGTGATCACCGAGAGGTAGGCGTCGTAGTAGCCCGAGATCCTGCGGACGTAGTTCTGGGTTTCCTCGAAAGGGGGGATGCCGCCGTATTTCTGGACGTTGCCGGGTCCAGCGTTGTAGGCCGCGAGGGCGAAGTCGATCCGGCCGAAGCTGTTCAATTGGGTCGCGAGATAGCGCGCGCCACCATCGAGGTTCTGCAGCGGGTCGGTCGGATCGACACCGAGATCGGCGGCGGTGCCGGGCATCAACTGGCAAAAGCCCATGGCCCCGACCGGGCTGACCGCCGCGTTGGAAAACCCGCTTTCCTGCTTCACCAGCGACTGGAAAAGGATGCGCCAGGTCGTTGGCGTGAGCCCGACCTTCACGACGCCGGGGTGGGTCTCATAGCGCGCCGCCGTGGCGATGATCATCGCCTCGACCGTTTCGCCTTCCCCGAAGAGCCGCTGGCTTTCCGGGCTTGCCTCCTCAAGGGGGTAGACCTCGTCGGCAGGAGGGAAGGTTCCCGTCCCCATCTCGAAGCCGCTGAGGTCGGTCACGCCGGTCGTATCCGCGAGGAAACGCTCATAGGCGGCCAGCTGGTCGTCTTCGATCTCGCTGAGTTCCGTGCGCGTGGCGAGTTTCTCCCCCTGCTTCACCGCATCCTCAGCCTGTTCGACAAGACGCGAGATGAAGTTCGACAAGCGCGAGCCATCGATGATCGGCACGCCCTGGGCCAGGAGGCCCATAGGCACCGCAGTGCCGAGAAGAAGCCCGAGAAGGAGCGGTGCGCGACTCATGCGGTGTCTCAGTTCGCGCAAGTCGTGTCGGGTGCGTTCATCGTCGAGACGACGACCGTCGTGCCGTCACTTTGCTCGTGCGCTGCGAAGTATTTGCCCTCGGCCCGGAACTGACCGTGGCAGGGGGAGACGGCCCCCGTCTCGACACCGGCGCAGGCGGAGAGGAGGGTGAGCCCGACAAGGGAAGCGGGGATCAAGCGGTTGCGTCTGGTCACGTCATGTCCTTCCAGAAGTCGGGGTTGTCGCGCCAGCTATAGGGCGCGCGGTCTTCACCGGATCGGCCGCCGCCAAGCACGGCGAGCGCGGGTCCGAGGGCCGCGAGATCCATGTTCACGAAGACCGAGTCTCCGGCCGA
>JAFEEZ010000072.1 GCA_018240825.1 Pseudomonadota bacterium
GCCGTCGCACCGAACGCGATCGCCATCGCAAGGCCGATGAGCGGCAGTCCGCCGATCCACGGCAGCGCTTGGACGATCGACCACAGGTTTGGGGCGCCGTCGGACAGGGGCGGCGGGCTGTCGACCTCGAAAAGATCGGGGATGATCCGCGCCAGGCTCCGCCCGGCCACCAACGCGACTGTCGCGAGCACCAGCCATGCGCGCCGCTTCGCCCGGCGCGCGGACGCGAATCCGGGTGGTTCGAGGGGGCGAAGGGATGGGGGCTCGGGCTGACCGATAGTCGGCGCGCGTTAGCGTCGCGTAAAACCGGCGCCCCGTTGACCGTTTTCGACTCCCGCTATATAGGCGCGCCCGCTCCACCGGCTCTTTTGCCGCGTGGGGAGAGCTGAACGCTGCCGGAAGACGTGGGTCATGGGACGTGCCGAGAGGCGCCCAACGACCCTTTTCGTTTTTTCCAAAGGCTCCCGGCAAAGTAACCGCCAGATTTTCTGGTCAACACAAAGGTGAAGGGCTTCATGCCAACGATCAACCAACTGGTCCGCAAGGGCCGCGACCCGCAGAAGGCCAAGTCGAAGGTCCCTGCGATGGAGCAGAACCCGCAGAAGCGCGGCGTCTGCACCCGCGTCTATACGACGACCCCCAAGAAGCCGAACTCGGCATTGCGCAAGGTGGCCAAGGTCCGCCTGACCAACCAGCGCGAAGTCATCAGCTACATCCCCGGCGAGGGCCACAACCTTCAGGAGCACTCGGTGGTCCTGATCCGTGGCGGCCGTGTGCGCGACCTTCCCGGTGTGCGCTACCACGTGCTGCGCGGCGTGCTCGACACGCAGGGTGTCAAGGATCGCAAGCAGAGCCGTTCGAAGTACGGCGCGAAGCGTCCCAAGTAAGCTACCCGGTTTAGAAGGAATATAGAGCATGGCTCGTCGTCGTCGTCCCGAGAAGCGGGAAATCCTGCCGGACCCCAAGTTCGGTGATATCGTCCTGTCCAAGTTCATGAACAGCGTCATGCTGGACGGCAAGAAGTCGGTCGCGGAAGGCATTGTCTATTCGGCGATGGAAACCGTCGAGACTCGCGCCAAGAAGGATCCGCTGGGCGTGTTCCATGACGCGCTCAACAACATCAAGCCGGGCATCGAGGTCCGCAGCCGCCGCGTCGGCGGCGCGACCTATCAGGTGCCGGTCGAGGTGCGTCCGGAGCGCGCCCAGGCGCTGGCGATCCGCTGGCTGATCGCCGCGGCGCGTTCGCGCAGCGAAAACACCATGTCGGCGCGCCTGTCGGGCGAACTGCTCGATGCGTCGAACAATCGCGGCAACGCGGTCAAGAAGCGCGAAGACACGCACCGCATGGCCGAAGCGAACCGCGCGTTCAGCCACTACCGCTGGTAAGAAGCGTACCTATATGGGCGGCGAGCGCGTTGGCGCTCGTTCCCGAACCACCGTTCGCCCTGAGCTTGTCGAAGGGCGTTGAGACTCACCGGGCTTCGACAGGCTCAGCCCGAACGGGTCTTGGGTGGCCCAGTTTTAGCATCGCCGGGTTTTGCCGGCTCCAGGAGTGAACCATCATGGCCCGCAGCCATCCGCTCGAACGCTATCGCAATATCGGCATCATGGCGCATATCGACGCCGGCAAGACGACGACGACCGAGCGCATCCTCTACTACACCGGCAAGTCCTACAAGATCGGCGAAGTGCATGAAGGCACCGCGACGATGGACTGGATGGAGCAGGAGCAGGAGCGCGGGATCACGATCACCTCGGCTGCCACCACCTGCAAGTGGAAGGCCGAGGACGGGCAGGGCGAAGAGCACCTGATCAACATCATCGACACGCCGGGCCACGTCGACTTCACGATCGAAGTCGAGCGTTCGCTGCGCGTGCTCGACGGCGCGGTCGCGTGCTTCGACGGTGTCGCGGGTGTGGAGCCGCAGTCGGAAACGGTGTGGCGCCAGGCCGACAAGTACGGCGTGCCGCGGATGTGCTTCGTCAACAAGCTCGACCGCACTGGCGCCGACTTCTATTATTGCGTCAACTCGATCATCGAGCGCCTCGGCGCGAAGCCGGCCGTACTGTATCTCCCGATCGGCATCGAGGGCGGCTTCAAGGGCCTGGTCGATCTGGTCCAGAACCGCGCAATCATCTGGCTCGAAGAATCGCTGGGCGCGAAGTTCGAATATCAGGATATCCCCGACGACCTGAAGGAAAAGGCGGCCAAGTATCGCAGCGACCTGATCGAACTCGCCGTCGAGCAGGACGACGACGCGATGGAGCAGTATCTGGAGGGCAACGAGCCTGACGCGGCGACGCTGAAGAAGCTGATCCGCAAGGGCACGCTGGCGATGGATTTCGTGCCGGTGATCTGCGGCTCGGCGTTCAAGAACAAGGGCGTGCAGCCTTTGCTCGATGCGGTCGTCGATTATCTGCCCAGCCCGCTCGATATTCCCGACGTGCAGGGCGTGAAGCTCGACGGCACGACCCCGGATTCGCGGCCGACTTCGGACGACGCGCCGCTGTCGCTGCTCGCGTTCAAGATCATGAACGACCCGTATGTCGGGTCGCTGACCTTCGCGCGCATCTATTCGGGCACGCTGACCAAGGGCGGCTACCTGAACTCGGTGAAGGACAAGAAGGAAAAGATCGGGCGTATGCTCCTGATGCACGCGAACAGCCGCGAGGACATCGAGGAAGCGCGCGCCGGTGACATCGTCGCGATCGCGGGCCTCAAGGAGACCACGACCGGCGACACGCTGTGCGATCCGAACCATCCGATCATCCTCGAGCGGATGGAGTTCCCGGACCCCGTCATCGAGCTGTCGGTTGAACCGAAGACCAAGGCCGACCAGGAAAAGATGGGCATCGCGCTCACCCGCCTGGCCGCCGAGGACCCGAGCTTCCGCGTCTCGACCGATCACGAATCGGGCCAGACCATCATCAAGGGGATGGGCGAACTTCACCTCGAAATCCTGGTCGACCGCATGAAGCGCGAGTTCAAAGTCGAGGCGAATGTCGGCGCGCCGCAGGTGGCGTATCGCGAATACCTCAAGAAACCGGTCGAACTGACCTACACCCACAAGAAGCAGTCGGGCGGCTCCGGCCAGTTCGGCGAAGTGAAGGTCGAGCTGAAGCCGGGCGAGCGTGGCTCGGGCTTCCAGTTCTTCGACGAGATCAAGGGCGGCAACATTCCGCGCGAGTATATTCCCGCGGTGGAAAAGGGCTTCCGCGAGACCGCCGAGACCGGCTCGCTGATCGGCTTCCCGATCATCGACTTCGAGGTGCACCTGGTCGACGGCAAGTATCACGACGTCGACTCGTCGGCGCTGGCGTTCGAAATCTGTGCCCGCGGCGCGATGCGCGAAGGTGCGCAGAAGGCCGGCATCACGCTGCTCGAGCCGATCATGAAGGTCGAGGTCGTCACCCCGGAAGATTATCTGGGCGACGTCATCGGCGACATGAACAGCCGTCGCGGCCAGATCCAGGGCACCGACAGCCGCGGCAACGCGCAGACGGTCGAGGCGATGGTGCCGCTGGCCAATATGTTCGGCTACGTCAACTCGCTGCGGTCGTTCACGCAAGGGCGCGCGAGCTACTCGATGCAGTTCAGCCATTACGACGAAGTGCCGCAGAATGTGGCCGACGAAGTGAAGGCGAA
>JAFEEZ010000073.1 GCA_018240825.1 Pseudomonadota bacterium
CAGGCGTCGACCGATGCTGCGGCCACCGGCGCCGCGCTGGCGAAACTGGCTGGCCCCCTGCCCCGGCCCGTTCAGCCCGGCGAGTTGCCTCCGCTCGCGCTTCCCTGGTCCACCGCGTCGGCGCCGTGGAAGCTTCCCGTCACCGGCAAATTGCTCACCGGGTTCGGCGAGGTATCCGACGCCGGGGTCACGTCGCGCGGGCTGACGTTCGCGGTCGCGAGCGGAGCCGAGGTCGTCGCGCCCGCCGCGGGCAGGGTGGTCTATGCCGGCCCGTTCCGCGACTATGGCGACGTCGTGATCATCGATCACGCGGGCGGCTGGACGACGCTCGTTTCGGGGCTCGGCGCACTGGCGGTCAAGCTCAATCAGCCGGTCGGCCAAGGCGCGTTGATCGGCGCGGCGCCGCCCGGCGCCGATCGCCGCGTCACGGTCGAACTCCGCCGCAGGGGCCGCGCGGTGGACCCTGTCGCGCTGACCGGCTAAACAAGTCTCGACATTCTTTCCGATCGGATGCCTTACTTCCCCATGGCTCGTGCATTTTCCTGGCTTCAGGCGACCGCCATCGCCGGCGCGGTCGCGCTCGTTCCCGTCGCCACCTCGGCCTCCGCCGCAGCCGACAGCGATACCTATCATGAACTCGAAACGTTCATGACCGTGTTCAACCGGATCAAGGCGAGCTACGTCGACAAGGTCGACGACAAGAAGCTAATACGTGGCGCGATCGATGGCATGCTCGCCAGCCTCGATCCGCATTCGAGCTACGTCGACGCGGTCGATTTCCAGAACATGCAGATCCTGACGACCGGCAATTATGGCGGCCTCGGGCTGACCGTCACGATGCAGGACGGCGCGGTCAAGGTGATCGCCCCGCAGGAAGACACTCCGGCGTTTCGCGCGGGCATTAAGGCGGGGGATTTCATCACTCATATCGACGGCAAGTTCATCTATGGCGAGACGCTCGATGAAGCGATCAGCGCGATGCGCGGCGCGCCGGGAACCCCGATCAAGCTGACGATCGTGCGCCCCGGCCGCGACAAGCCGATCGAGGTTGCGCTCGTCCGCGAGATTATCGTGACCAGGCCCGTCAAATGGGAAGTCAGGGACGGCATCGGCTATATCAACGTCAACACGTTCAGCGAAACGACGGGGCAGGACGTTCGCGCCGCGATCTACAACATCGACAAATCGCTGGGACACAGGCCGCTCGGCTATATTGTCGACTTGCGCGACAATGGCGGCGGGCTGCTGAGCCAAGCGATCGAGGTCAGCGACGCGTTCCTGTCGTCGGGCGAGATCGTCAGCCAGCGCGGGCGGGAAAAGGACGATATCGAACGCTATTACGCTAAGCCCGGCGACATGGCGAACGGCCTGCCGGTCATCGTGCTGGTCAACGCCGGCACCGCGAGCGCGTCCGAAATCGTCGCCGGCGCGTTGCAGGATCACCATCGCGCGCTGATCATGGGCGAACGCACGTTCGGCAAGGGATCGGTCCAGACCCTGCTCCAACTTGGCCCTGACAGCGCCCTGCGACTGACCACCGCACGCTATTTCACGCCATCGGGCCGGTCGGTGCAGGAGGGCGGCATCCGCCCCGACATCGTCGTGCCGCAGATTTCCGATCCCGATTACAAATCCCGCCCCGTCTTTCGCGAGTCCGATCTGCGCAAGCATTTGGTCAACGAGGTCAAGGCCGACAACGTCATCCTCGAGGAAGACACCAGGACCGATCCGCGGTTCGCGGCGACGCCGGACGAGTTGAAGAAGCGCGGCGTGACCGATTTCCAGCTTTATTATGCGCTCCAGACGATTGGCCGCCTGGCGCGAATTCCAGGCGCGGCGAAGAAATGACGAATTTCCTCAAGGCGCGCGCGCTGGCGTTGCTGATCCCCGCGGCTCTGCTGGCGGGGGCGTGGGGGGCGCAACTGATCGGTGGACTCTATCCGTGCGAGATGTGCCATTGGCAGCGCTGGCCGCATTATGCCGCGGTGCTCCTCGCCCTGCTGGCGTTCGTCCCCGCGCTGCCGACGCGCCTGCTGGTCACGCTCGCGGCGCTCGCGATCGCGGTCAGCGGCGCGATCGGCGTCGCGCATGCCGGGGTGGAATATCATTGGTGGCACGGTTTCACCGCGTGCACCAAGACGATCGGCAGCGGGCCGGTTACGATCGACGACTTGATGAAGGCGCCGATCGTGCGCTGTGACGCGCCGCAATGGACATTGTTCGGGGTCTCGCTCGCCGGATTCAACGCAATCATTTCGCTGGGCGGCGCCCTGGTCATCTCCGGCCTGCTCCTGCGCCGGAACCGCGCGAGATGATTGGCTGGCGACCCGGTGATCGGCACCCGGCGATCGATTCGATGATCCGAGTCGATCAGGCCGGCGAATATGGCGCGACGCGGATTTATGCCGGGCAGCTCGCGGTGATGGGGGACCGCAGTGCAGCGGCGCGCGAGATCGCCGGGATGGCCCATCAGGAGGAACGGCACCGCGCATTCTTCGACAAGCTGATCGCGGATCGCGGCGTACGCCCGACCCTGCTCCAGCCGTTCTGGAACGTCGCCGGGTTTGCATTGGGCGCGGTGACCGCGGTGATCGGCCCCGAAGCCGCGATGGCGTGCACCGCCGCGGTCGAAACCGAAATCGACAAGCATTATTCAGAGCAGCTTCAGCTGTTGGGCGATAACGATCCCGAATTGTCGGCAGCGATCGCGGAGTTCCAGGCCGAGGAGGTCGAGCATCGCGACACCGCGCTGGCGCACGGGGCGGCGGCCGCGCCCGCCTACCCGCTGATGTCGGCGATGATCCGGCTTGGTTGCCGGCTGGCGATCGCCGCCGCCAAGCGGATATAGCTCGGCAAAGGAGATGAGGATGCGAAGGATCGTTCTGGGCGCGCTGGCCGCGTCGATCGCGCTCCCGGCCGCGGCGCAGCAGGTATCCGGCCCCGGCGTGCCGACGCCGCCCAAACCGACCGGACCGGGAGCCGTTTCCAAAAACGCGCCGGTCAACGGCGTGCTCGTGCTCTACGGCAACGAGCGGTGCCCGACCGACGCCAATGGGGCCGAGATCGTCGTATGCACGCGTCGCGACGCCAGCGAACAATTTCGCGTTCCCAAGGAATTGCGCGATTTCAAGATCACGCCGCAAAACCAGAGTTGGGCGTTGCGGGCGCAAGGGACGCTGGACACCGGTCAGACAGGCATCGGGTCGTGTTCGGCCGTCGGCCCGGGCGGCGGGATCGGCTGTTCACGGCTACAGTTCAAGGAAAGCAAGGCGGTCGACAAGGAACGCGACGCCGACGAGAAACAGGGCCAGTAAGCAGTTCGCAGCTCTCCGAGACGCGGCTAGAGCGGCCGTTCCATCCCGGGGGGAGACATGACCAATCCGTTCGCCACGTCCAGGCCGCCCAGATCGGTTGCGTTCGACTCGCGGATCGCAGCGTACTGTTTCACCTTGCCGGAAACGCGCCAACTCGAGCCCGGCCTGTTCGGCTGAGATGCGCGTCCGCATCCTGCTTTTCGGGCTCGTCTGGCTGTCATGCGCGTGGTTCGGGTCGTGGGCGCTCAATCCGAACAACGCGACTCGGATGTTCGCGGCGATCGCCCTCGTCGAGCGCGGCGATGCGCGGATCGACGAATTCCGTAACCTGACGATCGACAGGGCCGAGTTCGACGGCCACGTTTATCTCGACAAGGCGCCGGGCATGACGCTGCTCGCGCTGCCCGCCGCCGCAGTCGCGGAGAGCCTTACCGTCCGGCCGCCGATTCCCCCGACGCTGTGGGACCGCCAATTCGAAGCCTGGATGACGGTGCGCCTCCGACTCGCGGTGGCGAGCGTCAGCGCGCTGCTCACCGCGCTGGCGGCGGTTGCGGTGTTCGACCTCGCGCTCGGCCTGACCGCGAGCGAAGGGAGCGCGCTGTTCGCCGCAATCGCCTATGCGCTCGGAACGCCGATCTGGGGTTGGTCGACGACGCTGTTCGGCCACGCGCCAGCCGCCGGTCTGTTCGTCCTTGCGGTCTGGGCGATATGGCGCGGCGGTCGGGAGCGGCCCGCTGGATTCGCCGCGGTCGCCGGCGCGGCGCTCGGGCTGGCGGTGCTCATCGAATTCCAGGCCGTGCTCGCCGGATCGGTGATCGCCTTGTGGGGCGCGTTGCGCCTGCGCCGCGCTCGCCCGCTGGCCGCAGCGGCGCTGGCGGGCGCGGTGACGCTGTTGGTTCCCCTGGTCGCGTACAACATGATCGCGTTCGGCACACCGTTCCGACTCGGCTATCA
Organism: Pseudomonadota bacterium; assembly: GCA_018240825.1. Lineage (GTDB taxonomy): Bacteria > Pseudomonadota > Alphaproteobacteria > Sphingomonadales > Sphingomonadaceae > Sphingomonas. The sequence continues at coordinate 4,269 of JAFEEZ010000073.1, forward strand.
GGGCGTCGCCGGCTTCCCCGGGATGCATGAGGGATTGTTCGGGCTGAC
>JAFEEZ010000074.1 GCA_018240825.1 Pseudomonadota bacterium
GTCGTCGCTCACCATCATCTCCTGTGCTCCGGCGAAGGCCGGAGCGTTGGCAGCATTCCGCTTCGATTGCCAGCGCTCCGGCCTTCGCCGGAGCACAGATCATGATGCAGGCTAGACGATCCCCAACCGGATCAAACTCTCCCCGCTCGAAACGATCGCTTCCTCGTTCGACCGGAACGTCCAGCCGAGCACTTCGCGCGCCTTCGCATTGCTCGCTTCGCCCTTGATCCCCAGCCGCGGGACCGCCTCGCGGGCCAGCGGATTGAAGATCGCCACCAGTCTGACCAGCCAGTCGGGCAGTTCGCGGAACTTCGCTTTCGCCGCTTTCTCGCCCATCCCGGCGCGCAGGATTTCGGCCATGTCCGCCATCGACAGCACCCCGCCCGCGGTCGCCAGAAATCGTTGCCCCGCCGCGGCCGGATCGGTCATCGCCTTGACCTGCAGCCCCGCCACGTCGCGCACATCGACCGCGCCGAGGTACAGTCGCGGCGCCCCGGGCAGCTTGCCCTCCAGCATCCGCTTGACCAGTTCGATCGAGGTCGACAGGTCGCCGTTGAGCGCGGGGCCGAAGATACCGACCGGATTGACCACGGCCAGCTCCATGCCCTTGCTTTCGTCGGTGACGAACTCCCACGCCGAGCGCTCGGCGAGCGTCTTGGACTTCATATAGGGTTGCACCGCCGGGCCGTTGACGTCGGTCCAGTCGGTCTCGTCATAGGGCGTATCGCGAGGCCCATGGCCATAGCCTACTGCGGCGAACGAGGAGGTCAGGACGACGCGCTTCACCCCGGCATCGCGCGCGGCGCGCAGTACGCGCAGGGTGCCGTCGACCGCGGGACGGATCAGCTCCATCTCGTCTTTGGGCTGCGCGATGGGAAAGGGGGAGGCGACGTGCTGGACGTAATCGCACCCGGCAACGGCCTCTGCCCAGCCGTCATCCTTTTCCAGGTCGGCGGCGAAGAAGGTCAATTTGTCGAGGTTGGTCGCGCCCGCCTTGGCCAGCGTGTCGCGCACCGCGGCTTCCTTGGACAGGTTGCGCACCGTGGTTCGCACCGTGTGCCCCGCCGCCAGCAATTGCAGGATGACGTGCCCCCCGACAAAGCCCGACCCGCCCGTCACCAGAACCGTGCTCATGATAATCCCCCTTCGCGGTCAATCTGGGCCGTCGACCGCGCCCGCGCAAGATTGCGCTGGTAATGTAGGATTTCGCCTGCCAGCCTTGCTTGGCATGATTATCGGCGCCGGCAGACCTGCATGGAAGGGCGTACAGCTTTTCGAGGTTTTTCAGAGCACGGTGCTAGTGTGACCTTTGTGACCTTAGCCGCCGCCGTTCACCACGTGACCCCCTTGCGCCCCGGAAGCCGAGGGACGATGTAAGGCGGGCAAGGGCATAAGGACCACAGGAATCCCCATGATCAATCCGTTCGACACCGGTAATTTCACCCCTCCGGGCTTCCGCATCGACCCCGTCACCGGCGGTCTGGTGCCGATCGTCATCGAACAGTCGAACCGCGGCGAGCGAAGCTTCGACATCTATTCGCGGCTGCTGCGTGAACGGATCATCTTCGTGGTCGGACCCGTGGAGGACCACATGGCCTCGCTGATCACCGCGCAATTGCTCTTCCTCGAGTCCGAAAACCCGAAGAAAGACATCTTCATGTACATCAACTCGCCGGGCGGCGTGGTCACGGCGGGCATGGCGATCCACGACACGATGCAGTACATCCGCCCGCGCGTCGGCACGGTGTGCATCGGCCAAGCGGCGTCGATGGGCAGCTTCCTGCTCGCCGCCGGCGAGCCCGGCATGCGCGTCGCGCTGACCAACGCGCGGATCATGATCCACCAGCCGTCGGGCGGCGCGCAGGGCATGGCGTCGGACATCGAGATCCAGGCCAAGGAAATCCTGAGAATCCGCAGCCGGATGAACGATCTCTACGTCAAATATACCGGCCAGACGCTCGAAGTGATCGAGAAGGCGATGGACCGCGACAAGTTTCTCGAGGCCGACGAAGCCAAGGCGTTCGGGTTGGTCGACGAAGTGTTCGACAAGCGCCCGGCCCCCGCCGACGAGGCGCAGGCGGCGTAGTGTGCGCCGGGCCGGGAACGTCGTAAACGTCTTATTTTGGTCATTGTGGTAATCGAGAGCGTCGGGCTACACTGTCCGACGCTCAAGCCCCCAACGGGGCGAAGGAAAGTTTGAATGACGAAACTCAGCGGCGGCGATTCGAAGTCCACGCTCTATTGCTCGTTCTGCGGCAAGTCGCAGCATGAGGTGCGCAAGCTCATCGCCGGCCCGACCGTGTTCATCTGCGACGAATGCGTCGAGTTGTGCAACGACATCATCCGCGAGGAAACCAAGTCGGCGCTGGTCAGCAAGAAGGACGGTGGCGTCCCGACGCCGCAGGAAATCTGCGACGTGCTCGACGATTACGTGATCGGTCAGCGCCGCGCCAAGCGCGTGCTGTCGGTCGCGGTGCACAACCATTACAAGCGGCTGAACCACGGCGCGACGGGCGCCGCTGTCGCGCTTGCCAAGCCGAATATCCTGCTCGTCGGCCCGACCGGTTGCGGCAAGACCCTGCTCGCGCAGACCCTCGCGCGGATCCTCGACGTGCCGTTCACGATGGCGGATGCGACGACGCTGACCGAGGCCGGCTATGTCGGTGAGGACGTCGAAAACATCATTTTGAAGTTGCTCCAGGCCAGCGACTACAACGTCGAGCGGGCGCAGCGCGGGATCGTCTATATCGATGAAATCGACAAGATTTCGCGCAAGGCCGAAAACCCCTCGATCACGCGCGACGTATCGGGCGAGGGCGTCCAGCAGGCGCTGCTCAAGCTGATGGAAGGCACCACCGCGAGCGTTCCGCCGCAGGGTGGCCGCAAGCATCCGCAGCAGGAGTTCCTGCAGGTCGACACGACCAACATCCTGTTCATCTGCGGCGGCGCGTTCAGCGGCCTCGAAAAGATCATCGCCGATCGCCAGCAGGGCAAGTCGATCGGTTTCGGCGCCTATGTCGCGACGCCCGAGGAGCGCCGCACCGGCGAAGTGCTCAAGAATGTCGAGCCAGAGGATCTGCTCAAGTTCGGGCTGATCCCCGAATTTGTCGGGCGTCTTCCGGTCATCGCTACGCTCGAGGACCTCGACACCGAGGCTTTGGTCAAGATTCTGAGCGAGCCCAAGAACGCGCTCGTCAAACAGTATCAGAAGCTGTTCGACATGGAGGAGGTGCGGCTCGGCTTCACCGACGACGCGCTGACGACGGTCGCCAAGAAGGCGATCGACCGCAAGACCGGCGCGCGCGGGCTGCGCTCGATCCTGGAGGGCATCCTGCTCGACACGATGTTCGACCTGCCGGGCATGGATGGCGTCGACGAAGTGATGATCGACAAGGATGTCGTCAACGGCACCAAGGACCCGATCCGCGTCTACGCCAAGAAGGAAAAGACCGGCGACGCGGCATAGCGCTGTCGTCGTCCCGTTCGTGTCGAGCGAAGTCGAGACACGCTGATCTGCTGAAACGCTTCATGACTTCGCTCGAAGCGAACGGGGGTGACGATCCTGGAACTCAGGCCCAATTGCGAATGCTGCGACCGCGATTTGCCGCCGGATAGCGTCGACGCGCGGATCTGCACGTTCGAGTGTACCTTCTGCGCCGATTGCGCGGACGGCGTGCTGGCTGGGGTCTGCCCGAACTGCGGCGGCAACTTCGTTCCGCGCCCAATCCGTCCGGCGCATCTGCTCGCCCGGTATCCGGCGTCGACCAGGCGCATGCTGAAAGCCGAAGGTTGCAAGGCGGCGTGATCCGCGAGGCCGCGCCCACGGACCGCGGCGCCGTCGCCGCAATGCTGGGCCGCGCCTTCGCTGACGATCCGGCGATGTCCTACATCTTCCCCAATCCGCGCGACCGCGCGAAGCGGCTGCCACGCCTGTTCGCCTTGTTGTTCGACCTCGATGCTCCGGGCATGCGGCTGGTCACGGGTGACGCCCAGGCAGCGACGTTGTGGCAACGCCCCGGCACGCCGCAAGCGAGCACGCTGGACTTGCTGCGCCAGGCGATCCCGCTAGTCGGTGCGCTTGGCTTCGCGCTGCCGCGCGCGTTGCGCGTCGGCGATGCGCTCGACGCGCACGCCCCACCCGAACGGCACTGGTATCTTCACATCGCCGGCGTCGATCCTGCGCATCAGGGGAAGGGGCTAGGCGGGGCCTCGATCCGCGAGGGCCTCGCGCGCGCTGCGGCCGACGGCGTCCCCGCCTATCTTGAGACCGCGACCGAGCGCAATGTGGCGCTTTACCAGTCGCTCGGCTTCGAAGTGACCAGCGAATGGCGAGTCCCCAAGGGCGGACCCCAATTCTGGTCGATGCTGCGGCCGGCCTAGAACAGGCCCGGCACGAATCGCTTCACGCGCGCGATGTAGTCGTCATAGGCAACGCCGAACTGCGTGCGCAGCAGAGCCTCCTCACGCATCACTCGCATCCATGTGCCGACCGCGTAGAGCGGGACGGCCACCATCAGGTTGCGCCAATGCCCGAACGCAATCGCCATCGCGACCATGAATAGCCCGAGCGCGACGTAGATCGGGTTTCGAATCCATCTGAACGGCCCGTTCTGGACGAGGACATGGTCGCTGCGCGTCTGCGCCA
>JAFEEZ010000075.1 GCA_018240825.1 Pseudomonadota bacterium
ACGCTCGACCAGCGGCTCAAGGCGACGCTCGCCGACGCTTTTTCGTTCCTTGGCCCTGCCTGTCAGGCGATCACCGACGCGGTGCTGCGCCACCTCGCCGCCGAGGGCCGGTTGACGGATGAGACCGTCAGTTCTTCTCGATAAACCGGGAACCTTTCTCCCGCGATCTCATCCAATGGATGCGACTGGCGTCTAACCAGAGGGAGAGAGAGAGACATGCTATTCTACGCATTGCTTGCCTTTGGGATCGCCGCGATCGGCGGCCTGATCCTCGCCGCATCGGTATTGCGCGGCCATCTGGCGCCTTGGGCGCTGTCGCTGGTCCACGCCGCGCTGGGGGCGACCGGCCTCGTGTTGACCCTCTTGGCGGTGCTGGGCGGAGTTGGCGGTTACGCGCCTATAGCGCTGGGCGTGCTCATCATCGCCGCGCTCGGCGGGTTCTTTCTCGCCTCCTTCCATTTGCGCCGGCGGCCCGGACCCAAGGCTGTCGTCGCGATCCACGCATTGGTCGCCGTACTCGGCTTTCTGACGCTCGCCGGCGCGGCGCTGAAGATGATCTGAGCGTTCGGCCGCTTCTGGACGATGACCGCGAAGCCTCTATGGTCGCCGCGGCGCCGCATGACCCGGTGCCGCGGAGGATGAAGATGGCGCTGGCGACCGAATTGAAGGGACTCAACCGGAAACAAGTCCATTCGATCTGGGCGAGCTATCTCGGCTGGACGCTCGATGCGTTCGACTATTTCCTGCTCGTTTTCATGCTGTCGGCGATCGCGAAGGAATACGGGACCGACGTGAAGACGGTGGCGGAGGCGACGTTCCTGACGCTCGCCGCGCGGCCGTTCGGCGCGTTCGCCTTCGGCTGGCTGGCGGACAGGTTCGGGCGGCGGCCGATCATGATGGTCGTCATTCTGCTGTTTTCGCTTCTTTCGTTCGCGTCCGCGTTCGCGTGGAGTCTGACCAGCCTGTTCGTAGTCCGCACCCTGTACGGCTTCTGTATGGGCGGTGAATGGGGGATCGGCGCGAGCCTGGTAATGGAATCGATCCCGGCGAAGCTGCGCGGCCCGGTGTCCGGACTTCTGCAATCGGGCTATCCGTCAGGCTATTTTCTCGCGAGTCTCGTCTATTTTCTGCTGTTCGACGCGATCGGCTGGCGCGGCATGTTCATGGTGGGGATCGCACCGGCAATCCTCGTCTTCCTGATCCGCATCCACGTCGATGAAAGCCCCGCCTTCGAAGCCCGCCGCAACAAACCAAAAGCCAATCCACTCGCTGTGTTGGCGGAGAATTGGAAGATCGCGCTCTATCTCGTCGTGCTGATGACAGCGTTCAACTTCTTCAGCCACGGGACGCAGGATCTCTACCCGACCTTTCTCAAGGAGCAGCACAAGTTCGACACGCATACCGTCGGGCTGCTCGCGATGATCGGCAATGTCGGCGCGATCGTTGGCGGCATCAGCTTCGGAATCTGGTCGGAATCGATCGGCCGCAAGCGCGCGATCGTGATCGCCGCGTTGCTTGCGCTGCCGGTGATCCCGCTCTGGGCCTTCAGCGCAACGCCGTTGATGCTCGCATTGGGCGCGTTTCTGATCCAGGTCGCGGTACAGGGCGCGTGGGGGATCGTGCCGGTGCATCTGAACGAGCTGTCGCCCGCCCTGGTGCGCGGACTGTTCCCCGGCTTCGCGTATCAGCTCGGCAACCTGATCGCGTCGCGCAATGCGCCGATCCAGGCGGGGATCGCCGAGACGCACGGCGGAAACTATGGCTTGGCGCTAGCGCTGGTCGCGGCGGTCACGGTAGTCGTGCTCGTGGCCTGGACGCTGCTCGGCCCCGAGCGGCGCGATGTCGACTTTGTCGCGGAGGCAAGGATATGAAGGCCAAGATCTGGCACAACCCGCGCTGTTCGAAGTCGCGGCAGGCGCTTGCGATCCTCCGGGACGCGGGCGCCGATATCGAGGTGATCGACTACCTCCATAACCCGCCGACCCGCGACCAGCTCGCGGCGCTCTACGCACGCGCTGGCCTGACCCCGCGCGAGGGGATGCGAACCGGCGAGGACGCCGCCAAGGCGCTCAAGAACGCGAGTGACGATGCCATCCTCGACGCGATGATCGCGGAGCCTATCCTGATCGAGCGGCCGCTCGTCGAGACGGCGAAAGGCGTGATGCTGGGCCGTCCGCCGAAAAAGGTTCGCGATATTCTTTAGCCGCATCGACGGCGGGCCCGAAGCCCGCGCGACCATGCGCTACTGGGTTTTGGTCGTCACCGTCGTGGTTGTCTTGGCGGCGGGCGCCGGCGTCTTACGGACGACAGTGCGTTTGCGAACGACGCGCTTGGCAGGCGCGCGTTTCACCACGGTGCGCGTGACCGGCGCGGGCGTCGTCGTCGAGGTTGTCACCGTCGTCTCGGTCGGCGTCGGAGCCGGCGCGGGCGGCGCGGCGATGATCACCGGCGCGGGCGGCGGCGCGTTCCGCGCAGCATTGGCGTCGGCTTCCGCTGCGCGCGCTCGAGCCTCGGCGTCCGCAGCAGCTTTGGCCGCATCGGCCGCCTGCGCGTCGGCCGCGGCCTTATCGGCGGCTGCCTTATCGGCCCGTGCCCGCTGAGTCTCGTTGAGCGCGAGGTCGGCGAGACGCGACGCATTCTGCGCATCGACAATCGCCTGATCCTTGCGGCTGGCTTTCAGGTCGTCCTCTGCGGCGCGCAGCGCGGCCTGCGCATCGGTCAGCGTTCGCGGCGTAACGCCGCCGGTTCCCGCGCGGGCGGCCGCCTCGACCTTGCCGCGCGCTTCGGCGACCGCGGCGCGGGCGCGGTCCATCTTCCCCTCGGCGATCGCCGACGTGGACGCAAGCATCAGGCCCAACGCTGACGCGCAGGCCAACATTCGTATGGAACGCATGATACATCTCCTGATCTGGAACGGCCGCACAACGAATGTCCATCGGCGGGGTTCCCGATCAGCGCCGCCGCGGTCCGGCGTCCTCAAAGTTCCAGATGTGGTTTTCGACGATCCAGGACTTGAACGGCTGGCGATCCTCGTCGAGCGCCGGACGATAGCGGAATTTCTGTTCAATCAGATCGCAGGTCAGCCGGTCGAGCTGGACATTGCCGCTCGACCGCGTGACGCGGCAATCGGTGACGCGACCGTCTTCCTCGACGGCGTATTTGACCCCGACGACCAGATCGACGCCGGCCGCGAGATTGTAGGCGAGATCGTCGGGCAGATCGGACGGCTTGATCCGCCCGCCAATACGGCGTGGCGGGGTATCGCGCCCGTCACCCGCGCCGTCGCCGTCGCCATAGCCGCCGCTGCCAAATCCATTTCCTGCGCCGCCCGCGCCGTAGCCCGGACCGGGAACGGGCGCCGCCCCTTGCGTCGTCTGGACGCCAGTGTTGGCGATCGGCGCGGCGGCGATCGGTTGCGGCGGCGGGGGAAGGACCGGTTTTGGCGCGACGACCTCCGTCGCGGTCGATCGGATATTGGCTGGGGATGCCGCGCCCTCCTTTGAACTGTTCTTTTTTGGCTGTGGCGGCGGCGGTGGGGGCGGAGCCGGCAGGCCCGGCGTCAACGCGAACGATGCGATCTTGTCGCCCAACACCGGCGAGTTGGTCACCGCCAGACCGGCGACCAACAGCCACAGCAGCGCGGCCTGCACAAGCGCCGCGCCGACTGCGCCCTTCCATCGCCCTGTATTGCCGAGATAGCCTTCCATCGCGTCACTAACGCACGAATCGCCTGAACGGGAGCTTGAGAGGTGACGTCGCCCGTCCGCCCCGCTAAGGGCGCGTGGCATGAGCGCC
>JAFEEZ010000076.1 GCA_018240825.1 Pseudomonadota bacterium
CCGAACACGATCCGAACATTATGTTTTTCGAGAATTTTGGGAACAGGGGTTCTGCTAACCCCTTGAAATCCTGGAGCGGGCGAAGGGATTCGAACCCTCGACCCCAACCTTGGCAAGGTTGTGCTCTACCCCTGAGCTACGCCCGCTCTGGCGCCGGCCCGTGAAGCACGGGCACGTTGGGAGCGGGGCCACTAGCATTGGCCCCCGCCCTTCGCAAGCCCTGTCATCGGCGGTGTGAAAACCCTTGGCGTAAGCGGCTTCGCGCCCACATAAGGACGGCAACTTCACCGGAGACGATACGTGGCCACGCTAGGAATGACTGCCGCCGAAAAGGAAGCCGTGGAGGCTTTCCGGCGCGACGTGGTCGAACCGTCGATGGCCAAGCTCGTCATGATCGATTTCTGGGCCGAATGGTGCGGCCCGTGCAAGGCGCTGTCGCCGGTGATTGAAAAGGTCGCGGCCGATTACGCCGGCAAGGGCGTGCTGCTGGCGAAGATCGACACCGACAAGAACCAGTTCATCGCCGCGCAATTCCAGATCAAGTCGATCCCGACCGTCTATGCAATGTTCCAGGGCCAGCTGGTTGCCGATTTGACCAGCGCGCGCACCGAATCGCAGCTGAAGGCGATGCTCGACCAGATCCTCAAGCAATTGCCGGTCGACAGCGCCGACGCGCGGACGGAGGCGGAGATCGAGCCGTTGATCGCGATGGGCGAGCAGATATTGGCCGAGGGCGACGCCGAGCGCGCATTGTCGGTGTTCGACCAGATCGCCGATATCGCGCCCGACCATCCCGAGGTGGCGTCGGGGCGTGTCCGCGCGCTGGTTGCCGCCGGGCGGCTCGACGAGGCGGATGCCGCATTGGCCGCGCTGCCGGGGGAGGCGGCCAAGACGCCCGAAATCGATCGCGCCCGCGCCGCGCTCGACCTCGCGCGCTCGGCGCCGCCCGCGGCAGACCTGGCGCCGCTGATCGCCGCGGTCGAGGCCGACCCCGACAATCTCCAGGCGCGCTTCGACCTCGCCAACGCGCAGATGGCGGCGGGCGAACGCGACGCCGCGGCCGATTCGCTGCTGAGCATCGTCGCCAGCGACCGCAATTGGAACGACGGCGCCGCGCGCGCGCAGTTCCTTAAATTGCTCGAAGCCGTCGGGCTCGAGGACCCATGGGTGTCGGGGCAGCGTCGGCGGTTGTCGGCGATCCTGTTCACGTGACGACGCGGCTCTCGATCTTTCCCCTTGCTGGGGCGCTGCTCTTTCCGCGCATGCACCTGCCGCTGCACATCTTCGAACCCCGCTATCGTGCGATGGTCAGCGACGCGATGGCGCGCGACCGGCGGATCGGGATGATCCAGCCCCGAGGACATGACCGTGGCGAGCCCGACCTTTTCGATCTCGGCTGTGTCGGGCGGATCGCGGAGATCGAGGCGCTCGACGACGGACGCTTTGACATCGTGCTCGAAGGGCTGTCGCTATTCCGCGTCGTCCGCGAAGTCGAGGTGACGACGCCGTTCCGCCAGGTCGAGGCCGAGCTGCTGCCCGCATCCGGCGAGCCCGAAGCGCTGTCGATCGCGCACCGCGCCAGCCTCGAAAGCGAATCGCGTCGTTTTGCCGAGACGCAGGGTTACGCGGTCGATTGGGACTCGGTCGCGCGGCTCGACGACGAGGCGCTGGTCAACGGGATCGCCCAGATCGCGCCGTTCGATTCGGCGGCCAAGCAGGCGTTGCTCGAAGCGCCCGACTTGGCGGAACGCGCCGAGCTGATCGTCCAGCTGATGCAGTTCTTCGGCCGCCATGACGGCGAGGACCGCGTGACGCTACAGTAGGATTAAGCCGGTATCTGCTGGGAGATGCAGTGGAAGCTACCCCCACCGGTCAAGATATGGTCTGCGCGCAGGCCCACTGCCTGCCGTCCGGGGAACAGCGCGCCGATCGCGGCGACCGCGGCTTGGTCGTTCTCGCTGCCGTAGAGCGGCACCACCACGCTGGCATTGCCGATATAGAAGTTCATGTAGCTCGCCGGCACGATCTCCTCATCGCGCAGCACGCGGCCGGGCGACGGTACAGGAACAACTTTCACGCCATCATGCTGTACCGCCTTTTGCGCGGCGCGTTGATAGACTTGCCAGTTGGGATCGTTGTCGCTCGCCTCCGGAACCGCCAGCGTGCGCGGCGCGACGAACCGCGCGAGGTTGTCGACATGCCCGTCAGTGTGATCGTGGAGCAGCCCGTCGCCGAGCCACAACACCTCGTCATAGCCGAGGTCGCGGTAGAGCAGTTCCTCGATCTCGTCGCGCGTCATCGCGCCGTTGCGGTTGCGGTTGAGAAGACATTGCTCGGTCGTGACGACCAGCCCGGTCCCGTCGCCATCGATCGCGCCGCCTTCAAGCACCCAGGGAAAGCTCTCGACCCTTTTGTTGCGCGCCTCCGCGAGCCGCACGCCGATATCGTCATCGCCCGGCAAGTCGTATTTGCCTCCCCAGCCGTTGAACTGGAAATCCGCCGCGACGCCGTCGCCGCGGATGATCGCCGCCGTGTCGCGCAGCCAGATGTCGCCGAACGGCTGCACCAAGACGCGCGCCACATCCCCCGCCCGCCGCCGCGCCGCGACCGCCGCCTCCTCGTCGGCGGCGACCAGCAGCACTTGCTCGCCCTTGCCGCCGGCGTGTACGGCTTCGGCGAACGCGATCACTTCGTCGCGCGCGGGCTCAAGGTCGAGCTCCCACAATTCGGGGTGGCTCGGGAAACCGATCCATACCGCCTTGTGCGGCGCCCATTCAGGCTTGGGGGGCGGCAGCCTGCTCACTTGGCGGCACGGTCCTTGTCGCGAATGCTGCGGAATTCGGCGGTCGGATACCAATTGGGCCATTGATCGCTCATCGCAAGCTCGCGTCCCAACTGGAAATACAGCGTCAAATCCTGCACCGCGCCCGCCCAGTTCCACGCCGGATCATATTCGTCCTGCGGCTTGTGATAGCGGTTGGCGATGTAGTCGAGCACCGCGGCGTGGCCCTTCGCGGTGCCGCCGTCGACCAGATCCTCGCCCGATCCGCCGTCGAACATCGGCACGCCGAGTTTGGCGAAGCTGAAGTGATCTGAGCGGAAATAGCCGCCGCGCTCCGGGTTGGGCTCGGGCTTCATCACCCGGCCCTGCGCCTCGACCAGCGGCTTCATCAGGTCCTCGAGTTCGGACCTGCCGAAGCCGGTGACGACGACATCCCTCGCGGGACCGATGACGTTGAGGCCGTCCATGTTGACCCCGCCGACCGTGTCCTTGAGTGGGTAGACCGGGTGTTCGGCATAATATCTGGAACCGAGCAGCCCCGATTCCTCCGCGGTCACCGCCATGAACACCATGCTGCGCCTGGGCGGCCCGGCTTTCACCTGCGCCTCGGCAATCGCGATCAGCCCGGCGACGCCCGACGCATTGTCGAGCGCGCCGTTGCAGATGTCGTCACCCTTGACCGCTTCACAGCGGCCGAGGTGATCCCAGTGCGCGGTGTAAAGCACCGCCTCGTTCGGCCGTTCGGAGCCGGGCAGGATGCCGATCACGTTCTTCGACGCCTGGCGCTTTATCGCATTGGTGAAGCTGACCGACGCCTTGACGCCAAGCAGGATGGCCTTGAACCCCTTGACCTTGGCCGCGGCCGACAGCGCCGCGAAATCCTTGCCCGCGCTCGCGAACAACTCCTTGGCCTTGGCGAGCTGCATCCAGCCGATCGCCGCCGACTGGTCCATGTGGTCGCCCTTGGCGTCCAACTCAAGCTGCGGTCCGGTCCAGCTCGACTGAACGACGCCCCAGCCGTACGCGGCGGGTTCGGTGTCGTGGACGATCAGCACCGCCGCCGCGCCCTGCCGCGCGGCCTCTTCGAACTTGTAGGTCCAGCGGCCGTAATAGGTCATCGCCTTGCCTTCGAAGAGACCGTCCTTGCCTGGCGTCTGCCAGTCTGGATCGTTGACGAGCACGACGACGGTCTTCCCCTTCACGTCGCTCCCGGCATAGTCGTTCCAGCCTTTTTCGGGCGCGTTGATGCCGTAGCCGACGAACACGACATCCGAATTCCTGATGTCTATCCGGGGCGTCACGCGATAGGTCGCGAGCACCATGTCGGTGCGGTAGGTCAGGCTGACCGACGCCTTGCCACCGGCGAAGGTCATCGGCGTCATGTTCTGCGCGGTGAGCTCGACCAGCGGCACGTCCTGAAACCACGACCCTTTATTGCCCGGCTTCAGCCCCGCCGCCTTCATCCGCTCGACGATGTAGCCCGTCGTCTTGGCTTCCGCCGGCGTGGTCGGCGCGCGGCCCTCGAACGCGTCGGATGATAGGGTTTTGGTTACATCCTTGAGCGTATCGACCGAGATTGCGGGTGCGCTTGTCTGCGCAACGACAGGGGCCGCCCCGAGGGCCAGGACGGTGAAAGCGAAACGGCGCATCGGAAGCTTTCCCTTCGACATGGCTCGCTGTTTGACAGTGCGGCGCCGCGGGTACAACCCACCAGCAGTTGCGCTCGACCGCCGGAGCGTTATTGTCATGACAATCAAACGCTTGGGGGCAGAATGCGTAGATATCATGCAGCGATTATCGGCGTCGCGCTGACGGCGTTCGGCTCGGTCAATCTATCAGCACAGACCAAAACACTCGACGGGGCGGAAGCCGCCAAGGCGTTCGGCGCGCGGGACAGCGTGCTCGACGTCAGCATTTCACCCGATGGCAAGACGCTCGCGATCATCCAGCCGACCGAGGGACGGGGATCCGTCGTGTCTATCATGAAGGTAGACGGTTCTTCGGACTTCAAACCGATTTTGTCGTCCAGCGGCATGCCGGACCGGTTGGCCGGTTGCGGATGGGCGAGCGCCACGCGACTGGTATGCAACATCTATATGATCGGCAGGGTCTATGGAGACCTGACCGGCATCTCGCGGATGATGGCGATCGATGCGGACGGTTCCGGCGCGAAAGAGTTGACGGCCCGCCAGTCAGGCGAAACGCTGGCGTTTGCGCTCAATGGCGGCCGCGTTATCGATTGGACCGGCGGAAAGGGGGACGGCAGCGTCCTGATGACTCGGGTCTATCTTCCCGAAGCTACGACGGGGACGATTACCGCAAATACTAAGGAAGGTCTGGGCGTGGATCGCGTCGATACGCGCACGCTGTCACGCCAGATGGTCGAGCCGCCGAGCGCAGGTGCAACGGATTACATTACCGATGGTCGCGGGCAAGTGCGGATCATGGCGATTGCGAAGAGCAATTCGCTCGACCAATCAACCGGAACATACATTTACCGCTATCGCACAAAGGCCAGCCGCGACTGGCGGACGCTCGGTACGGTGACCTTCACCAATTATCAGGCCGACGGCTTTGTCCCAGAGGCGGTCGATCCGGATCTGGACGTCGTGTACGGCCTGGAGAACGTGAACGGCCGCACCGGCCTTTACAAGATCGCGCTCGACGGCAGTCTGAAAAAGGATCTGGTGTTCGAGCGGCCGGATGCGCCGATCGACGATCTGGTGCAGATCGGTCGTCAGCATCGCGTCGTCGGTGTGGGTTGGGTCACCGAAAAGCGAACGAACGCGATGTTCGATCCGGTGCTAAAAAGCCTCGCCTCAGCGTTAGCTAGAGCGCTGCCCAAAACGCCTCGCATCAGCATTGTCGATGCGAGCGCGGATGAGCAGCAATTGATCGTTTTTGCGGCAAGTGACACGGATCCCGGCCATTTCTATTTCTTCGATCGGCCAAGCAAACGTCTGAGCGAGATCATGACCGTACGGCCGCAACTGGTGAACGTTCCGCTCGCAACGGTGAGAGCGGTTCGATATCCGGCTGCGGACGGAACGATGGTGCCCGCCTATCTAACCCTGCCCCCGAGTAGCGACGGCAAGAATCTGCCCGCCATTGTGTTGCCGCATGGCGGACCGACGGCCCGCGACGAATGGAATTTCGACTGGCTGCCGCAATTCTTCGCGAACCGCGGTTTTGCGGTCATCCAGCCGAATTATCGCGGGTCTAGCGGCTATGGCGACGCCTGGTTCAACAAGAACGGCATCCGTTCCTGGCGGACGGCGATCGGCGACATCGACGATGCCGGACGATGGCTGATCAACCAGGGTATCGCCGATCCGTCGAAATTGGCGATCGTCGGCTGGTCCTATGGCGGCTATGCGGCGCTGCAGTCACAAGTCGTCGATCCAACCTTGTTCAAGGCTGTCGTCGCCATCGCCCCCGTCGCCGATTGGGGCAGGATGAAGGACGAAGCCGAGGGCGGCTCGACCAAGGCGCAGCTCGACGCGATCTTCGGCGATGCAATTGTTGCCGAAAAAGGCTCGCCGGCCCGTAATGTCGCGGGCTTCCTGGCGCCCGTATTGATGTTTCAGGGGGACGTTGATCAGAACGTGCCGATCACCCAAGGCCGGCTCATGGCGGCGCGGCTAAAGTCGGCGGGGAAGAAGGTCGAATTCTACGAGTACAAGGGACTCGATCATCAGCTCGATGACAGTCAGATGCGCGCCGACATGCTCGCGAAGGCCGACGCCTTTTTGCGCGCGGCGCTGAATCTGTGACCCGACGAAAAAGGGCGGTCCCACCGGGACCGCCCTTTTTCGCCTCAACCTTCCCGGCCTATCAGCGCGAGTAGAACTCGACGACCAGGTTCGGTTCCATCTTTACCGGATACGGCACTTCGTCGAGCGTCGGCACGCGGGTGAAGGTCACCTTGGCGTTGCCGTCGGGCGCGACATAATCGGGAATTTCGCGCTCGGCGAGGCTCTGCGCCTCCATCACCAGCGCCATTTCCCGGGCCTTCGGACCCAGCGTGATCTCGTCGCCGACGAAGCAGCGGCGCGACGCGATGTTGCACTTGACGCCGTTGACGCGGATGTGGCCGTGGCTGACCAGCTGGCGCGCCGCGAAGATCGTCGGCGCGAACTTGGCGCGATAGACGATCATGTCGAGCCGCTGTTCGAGCAGACCGATCAGGTTCTGGCCGGTGTCGCCCTTCATACGGGCGGCTTCCTGGTACGACGCCTTGAACTGCTTTTCGGTTACGCCGCCGTAATATCCCTTGAGCTTCTGCTTGGCGCGCAGCTGGATGCCGAAGTCCGACATCTTGCCCTTGCGGCGCTGGCCGTGCTGGCCGGGACCATATTCGCGCTTGTTCACCGGGGACTTGGGACGGCCCCAGATGTTCTCGCCCATGCGGCGGTCAAGCTTGTGCTTGGCGCTGGTGCGCTTTGACATATTCCATTCCTTCAATCGCTTATGACGTTGTTTCCGGTATCGCTCTGCTTATCCCATCGCAGGAAGGCAGGGCCGCCGCTTCACCGGAATGCGGGGCCGATTGCGAAGCGCGCGCCTCTAGGAAAGAAGCGCGCGCGGGTCAAGTCCTAGCGGAAACCGCCGCCTTTCAATTAGGGAGAGTCTTACCCGGCCGGGCGCTGCCCAGCGTGTCGTCCACGTTTCTCGCATTGGCGGCGTCGATCGCCGCCCATTCCGCCTGCGTATGGCATTCCGCGCGCGTGCCGATGATCGATCCGGTCACCGCATAGCGGCGGCAGGTTTTCTTCTCCTTCTTGGGCGCCGGCGTGGCGGCGTCCGAGGGCGTCTGCGCGATGGCGGGCACGGCGAAAGAAACGGCGGCGGCGAGCGCCATCAACTTGAAACGCATGTCTTACTCCGAAAATCCGGGATGCTCCCCCCGTAGCAAGTTCGTATTTGCAACGAAAGGGGAAAACGTCAGCCTCGCTGTCGTGGATTGGCGAGCGCCGACAGGACGCCCCGCAGCGTCCGCACTTCCTGGCTCGACCAGCCGGGCTTGGTCAGCAGCGTCCGCAAGGTCCGCTTTGACGCCGGAACGCGATCGGGCGGGAAATAGAAACCCGCCGTATCGAGCATGGCGTCGAACTGGTCGATCATGCCGTCGAGCTCGCCCTGCGGCGCGGGCGGCGGCAGGTCGGTTTCGGGCGGTCGGGCGAGCCGGATGTGCTTCGACCATTCATAGGCGACCAGGATCACCGCCTGGGCCAGGTTGAGACTGCCGAAATCGGGATTGATCGGCACCGTCACGATCGCCCGCGCCACGGCGACATCATCGGTTTCAAGTCCAGACCGTTCCGGACCGAACAGGATCGCCGAGCGGCCTGGGCCGGCGTGAATCGCGCACGCCGCCTGTTCCGGCGTCAACACCGGCTTGGTCACCCCGCGCTTACGGACGGTCGTGGCGTAGACGTGCGCGCAATCGGCGACCGCGTCGGCGACGCTGTCGAACACCCGCGCCTGTTCGAGCACGATGTCGGCGCCGGAAGCCGCTGGCCCGGCGGCGGGGTTGGGCCACCCGTCGCGCGGAGCGACCAGCCGCATCTCGGTCAGCCCGAAATTGAGCATCGCACGCGCCGCCTTGCCGATATTTTCGCCCAGCTGCGGGCGAACCAGTACGATTGCCGGCCGATCAGTCACCCGCCGCGGTTGCGCGCGGTGCCCGCCGCTGTCAACGCCCTGCGCTAGTTTGGCGTCATGGCCCCGCCATTGGGCCACGCGGTGTCGCCCATGCGCTTCAAGTGCATTTCAAAGAACTGCGCCGGCGCCTGGCCCGGCGCGATCCGTTCGCCGATTTCGGTCCAGACGCCGTCCTTGAGCGTCGCGGTGTAACGGATCGTCATCGGCCCGGCCGGGATTTCCCAGACATATCCGTCGGCCGTCGGACGGATCATGAAATCGCCGCTGCGGCCTTGAGCGTAGGACCGGAAGTTGTAAGCCTGTTTCTGCGCGTCCCACGATATCACCGCGAAAGCGTTGAAACCGACGGTGCCGTCGGGGTTGAACCCCTTGCCCTCGATCACGCGCAGCGTGCCGCCGAGCATCGGCCCGATCCGTTCGGTCTGAGTCACGCGGTGTTCGCCGCCCGGACCCTTGGTGATCGCCGGCCCGCGCCACGTCCCGTCCATCCAGGCGAACTTGTCGAGCGCCTGTTTTTGCGCAGCCAGCGCCGCGGTGTCGGCGACCTGCGCCGCGCCCGGCATGCTGGCGATCAGCGCAAGGCCCAATCCGCCGATCAATAGTTTCCGCATCTGGCGCTTCCTCGACGATAGTGGCAGCGTTGCCGCAATGGCGACGCTCTTTCCCGACCAGCCCGGCCGCCGGGGCCGCCGCAACCGCGGCTTCGCCAAACGGGCGCGAAAATTCGCGGATCGCGCGCTGGCGCTGCCTGGTTTCGCGATGCTGATGCTCGGCGGCGGCGCGGCGATCGTGCTCGCAACAATTATGGGCGCGTTCGGCACGGTCGAGATGCCGCTGGGCGAGCGGCTCGGCTTCTGGAGCGTGCTGATCGGCTGGAACGTCGTAAAATGGCTGGCCTGGTTCGCCTGGACGATCCGCACGCCGCAGGATTGGTCGCGCGCCGCCGCGATTGGCGCGGTGGTCGTCAACCTGCCGTTGCCGCTGGAAATTCCCGCGACGCTATGGCTGTTCGGTATCGCGAGCGACATCGACCCGGCGCGGACCTGGATCGAGGCGGGCGCGATCAGCGCGACGTTATTCGCGGTCCTGTTCTTCGCCCGTCCCCGCCATGCGGCGCCGCGCGCTCTGGCCGATGACGGCATCCTGTTTCGCGCCGGGGTGCGCGACTTGACCGACGTCCAGGCGGTGACCGCCGAGGACCATTATTGCCGGCTGCATCTGGCGGGCGGGGCCAGACCGCTAGTGCTTGCACGCTTCGCCGACACGCTGGCCGAGCTCGCCGGGATCGACGGCGAACGAGTCCATCGCGGCGCCTGGGTCGCCGCCGCCGCCGTCGACGGCGCGGTGCGCGAGGGGCGGGCCTGGCGGCTGGTGACCGCCGGCGGCGCACGGCTGCCGGTCAGCGCGAGTTACCTCGCCACGGTCCGGGCGCGCGGCTGGCTCAAGATAAAACCCAAAGTTGGGGTGGCATAAATCGCACGGTGCGCGTAAGGGCCTGCCATCCGCCAGCCCGAAGGACCAAGCGCCCCGTTCATGCGCATCGCCATCGCGTCCGATCACGCCGCCGTCGCATTGAAAGCGGCGCTCGTCGCGTGGTTGCGCGATGCGGGACACGAGGTCGCCGATCTCGGCCCATTCGACACCGCCAGCGTCGATTACCCCGATTATGGCTACAAGCTCGCCCGCGCGATCGCGGCGGGCGAGGCAGAGCGCGGCGTTACCTTGTGCGGCTCGGGCATCGGCATCTCGATCGCGGTCAATCGCGATCCCGCCTGCCGCTGCGCTCTCGTGAGCGAGCCATTGTCCGCCGCGCTCGCCCGCGAGCATAACGACGCCAACGTCATCGCAATGGGCGCGCGTTTGATCGGCGAGGGGCTCGCGATCGCCTGCCTGCAAGCTTTCCTGGACACCCCGTTCTCCGGGGGCCGTCACCGAACCCGTGTCGACAAATTGTCGGCCAAGGAGCCCGTATGAGCAGCAATCCCACGACCCTGTCCGATGTCCAGCCCGACGGTTTCTTCACGCGCGGCCTCGCCGAGGCCGATCCCGCGGTGTTCGCCGGCGTCCAGCACGAACTGTCGCGCGAACAGAATCAGATCGAGCTGATCGCATCGGAGAACATCGTCTCCAGGGCGGTGCTCGAGGCGCAGGGGTCGGTGTTCACCAACAAGTATGCCGAAGGGTATCCGGGCAAGCGCTATTACCAGGGTTGCCATCCGTCGGACGAAGTCGAACAGCTCGCGATCGATCGCGCCAAGCAATTGTTCAACTGCGGCTTCGCCAACGTCCAGCCGCATTCGGGCGCGCAGGCGAATGGCGCGGTGATGCTCGCGCTGACTAGGCCCGGCGACACGATCATGGGCCTCAGCCTCGATGCCGGCGGCCACCTGACCCACGGCGCCAGGGCCGCGATGTCGGGCAAGTGGTTCAACGCGGTGCAATATGGCGTGACCCCCGATACCCACCTGATCGACTTCGACGAAGTCGAGCGGCTGGCGAAGGAGCATCGTCCCAAGCTGATCATCACCGGCGGCAGCGCCTATCCGCGCCAGATCGATTTCGCGAAGTTTCGCGCAATCGCCGATGACGTGGGCGCGCTGTTCATGGTCGACATGGCGCATTTCGCCGGACTGGTCGCCGGCGGCGTCCATCCGACCCCGTTCGGCCACGCCCATGTCGTCACCACCACGACGCACAAGACCCTCCGGGGTCCGCGCGGCGGCATGGTGATGACCGACGACGAAGCCATTGCAAGGAAGATCAACTCAGCGGTGTTCCCCGGCTTGCAGGGCGGACCCCTCATGCACGTCATCGCCGCCAAGGCGGTGGCCTTCAAGGAGGCGCTGGCGCCGGAATTCAAGACCTACCAGGCGCAGGTCGTGAAGAACGCCGACGTGCTGGCG